>NZ_VPED01000008.1:0-108286 GCF_013417335.1 Acinetobacter sp. YH16031 | reverse complement strand
GCCTGTTGCCATTAAAAGCCAAAAGACACTGTAAATTGGATCCTGAATTGAAAATCTATAATCAAGAAATCAATAAAAGAAGAATCGGAATTGAGCATGTATTTGGCAGCCTGAAAACCTTCAAAATCCTTGCTGAGCGTTATCGAAATAGAGGTAAAAGGCTTGGTTTGAGATTCAATTTAATCGCTGGAATCTACAACTTGGAACTGAGCAAAAAATGATTTATGAAAGAGGTCTATTACAATACATAAGAAAGATTTTAATCAAAGCTAGTAAGTAATGTAATTAAAGAAAAATTTTTAATCACATGACTTTCGACATGGATGTCGCTCGTTCGTTAGGGGCACATGGACGTGCCCTCTAACGAACAAGGGATTTTTGTTACTTTTGATCCTTCAAAAGTAAGGCAAAGAATTCCCCTTATCCCAACCTTCTCCCAAAGGGTGATGGAGCTTTCAATAAAGTTTTTAAATTTATATCCAAGTATGATAAAAAAGCCTCTATCTTGAGGCTTTTTTAGGTCGATCTAAATCAGATAGCACTTATTTATCAAGGAAAAATTCCCAGATGACATAGCCAATGCCGAAGCCCAGCAATGAATATAAGGTAATAATGAAAAATACAAATGCTGCATTATTTTTCTTTTTCCAAAAACTCATAGCGATACCCAAGGCTGTTTGCAATACCCCATGTTAACGGGCTTTTTTATAAAAGTGAAATTTATCTAAGTATTTTATTTATAAAAATATTTTTAGATAAAAAATCTTCTCTTTCCTTACAAAATCAATATACAGATTCAAACTGAATGCCTAGTACAGATATTCAATTCCTCTTCTCTCTTTAAAAAATGGTAAATATTTTTATATTCTATTTTCATGCTTTACATGCTAATACATAGCATAAACTTCACAACCATAAGAATTGCCATGAATATTTTAAAGACCTCCCTCCTCACCTCTCTACTTTCATTTTCTGTTTTAGGTGTAAGTGTGAGTCAGGCTGCTGAACCTGCAACGATTGCTTCACAAAAACAAGTCGCCGGCTACTACCATCACCAAATTGGTAATACCCAGATCACCGCCCTGCTCGATGGTACAAACTACTTAAATCCATCGATGTTTAAAGGCTTAAGTGATGCAGAAAAAACTGAGATTTTAAAGAAATATCATGCCGATCAAGCCAAAGGTATACAGACCTCAGTCAATGCCTTCCTGATTAATACCGGCAATCAACTGCTCATGGTGGATAGCGGAGCTGCAAGTTGCTTTGGTGCACACTTAGGGTCAATTTATAATAACCTCAAGGCATCAGGTTATCAGCCTACACAAGTGAGTGGTATTTTCCTGACTCATCTACACCCTGACCATGTCTGTGGTATTTCAAATAACGGCGCAGCAAATTATCCAAATGCCACCTTACATATTTCCAAAACCGAGTATGACTACTGGCTAAGTCCAAATACCGTCAAAAAACTACCGAAAGACCAGCAGGAAGGTTTCTTAGGCACCGTAGAGAAAATTAAAGCAGCTCTTGCACCCTATGAAAAAGCTAAAAAAGTGAAAGTCTTTTCTGATAAATCTTTAGCTTTTGGTGGGGTCGAGTTTAAGCCATCCTTTGGTCATACCCCAGGGCATTACAGCTTTAAACTCAAAGCCGATGGTCAAGAAGTGGTTTTTGTCGGTGACATCGTCCATTCACATACCTTGCAATTCGACAAACCTGAAACAGCCATAGAATTCGATGTCGATCCTAAAACTGCGGTGCAAACCCGTTTAAAGCATTTTGCTGAATATGCAAAGCAAGGTCAGACCATTGCAGCGCCACATTTACCATTCCCGGGGATCGGTCATATTTACTCTAAAGATGGAAAGAGCTATCAATGGATTCCTGTACATTTTAAAGATTAATTGAATACTTCAGAGATTTTAGCTCCGGATGAAACCCTAATTTATTAGGGTTTTATTTATTGGAGATATAGCTAATCAATAGCCTATATGACTTCTAAAATTTAAAATCATGATGTGCTTTTGCAATTCAAAATCATCTTTCATTTAATTTTTTAAATTTTTTCTTAAAAATCCTTTCACTTTTCATGTGCATCTTTAGCACACATTTTTAACACGCCATTTTCCTTGATAAAGCTAAATATCTAAAAAACAAAATATAAATTTAAATTTTATCTTTTCTTATGACGTCTTAGTTTGGTGCACAAAATTCTATTGTGCTTTATATCGAGTCTTGTCAGTTTCAAGAAATTCTTTATCAAAATTTCCCTTGTTAGTAACTCTTTTCGAATCAGTTTGCCTCTATATACTGGATTTCTTTTGTGATTCTATGCACTAAATTGGAACGCACAATGCAAAATATAGACTTATTATTTCTCCTTCTCGGTGCGGTTCTAGTGCTTGCCATGCACGCAGGATTTGCGTTTTTAGAACTAGGGACAGTTCGCCATAAGAATCAGGTCAATGCCTTAAGTAAAATTCTCACTGACTTTTCCCTATCCGCCATCGCTTACTTTTTGGTGGGCTACTATATTGCCTATGGTCAGCATTTTTTCCACGATGCCTCTACTCTAGCAGCCGATCATGGTTATAACCTGATGCGCTGTTTCTTCCTGCTGACCTTTGCCGCTGCTATTCCTGCGATTATCTCGGGAGGAATTGCAGAACGTGCCAAAATGCGTTCGCAGGCTTTAGCGACTTTATTTCTGGTGGCTCTGATTTATCCATTTTTTGAAGGAATGATCTGGAATGGTAACTTTGGTTTTCAGGACTGGCTGGCAGATACCTTCGGTGCCAGCTTCCACGATTTCGCCGGCTCTGTGGTCGTGCATGGCATGGGGGGCTGGATTGCTCTGGCAGCGGTCGTTTTACTGGGTGCACGCAATGGTCGATATAAAAATGATGGCCGGATTACTGCACATCCACCTTCATCCATCCCTTTCCTTGCTCTAGGCTCATGGATTTTGATTGTTGGCTGGTTTGGCTTTAATGTGATGAGTGCACAGCGCCTGGACGCCATTTCCGGACTGGTTGCAATTAACTCTTTAATGGCGATGGTCGGTGGAACTATTGCGGCAAAAGTAGCCGGTAAAGATGATCCTGGCTTCTTGCACAACGGCCCATTAGCCGGACTGGTGGCCATCTGTGCAGGTTCTGATGTGGTACATCCACTGGGTGCGTTATTTATCGGAATCAGCGCAGGCGTGATTTTTGTAAAACTCTTTACCTATACCCAAAATAAACTCAAAGTTGATGATGTATTAGGGGTCTGGCCTTTGCATGGCGTATGTGGTGCTTTCGGTGGAATTGCTGCCGGTGTATTCGGTCAGCAATGGCTAGGAGGTATGGGCGGTGTTTCTATCATTTCACAATTATTCGGTACCGTACTGGCGATTGTAGTGGCTCTGGCAGGTGGATTCCTGGTTTATGGTCTGCTGAAAGTGTTGATCGGTATTCGTCTGAGTCAGGAAGAAGAATTTACCGGTGCGGATTTATCTATTCACCGGATCTCGGCAAATTCGGAAGAAAATATTTTTTAAGAACCAAATTAAAAAAGCCCCGAATCATTGGGGCTTTTTTTATGGTCTGCGATAATTGGAAAATTACTTCATCCCAAAGATCAGCTTTAATCCCAGCACGGTCATGACCGCCCCTGCTGCACGGTCAAAACCGGCTTTAAACTTCAAATATACTCGACGTGGCTTTTCAGCAGAAAGTGCAACGGCCACCAGCGAGCACCAGCCTGCATCAATAAAGAAACATAAAACCGGTAATACAAAATAAAAGTAAGTTGGAATTTCTTTTGGCAAAAGCGCAGTAAAAATACTGGCCAATACAATGGCAATTTTTGGGTTAGATAATTGGGTAATCAAACCTGTCATATAAGCACGACGTAAGGACATCTGAGTTTGACTGTCATCGCCTGCATCGATCGGTTCTTTGGCATGCTTGATAATTTTAAAAGCCAACCAGAGCAGATATAAACCACCACAAATTTTAAGCGCCAGATAGGCAGACGGCACAGCCAGCAAGAATGCCTGTAAACCTAGGACTGCAAGTAGGCCAAAAATAGCCGCCCCAGTACCAGTCCCTAAAGCTGTAAATAAGCCATGCTTACGTGAGATCGCAATTGAATTTTTCGCTACATAAATAGATGTTGGTCCTGGGCTCATTGCACCTAACATGAGGGCAAAGGCAATTGAACCTAAAATCCAAAATGATTCCACGTGACCATCCAAACTTAAAATGAATGGCTTATTTTAAGTAAAAATAATTTATTTTGCTTTAATATTTCTACACAAATGATGCAATATTTGTGCGAAATCCTGCTATTTCTTCAGTTGGTCTTGAGCGGTGAGGGATGAATCAAGCATCTTATAATCATGGTCATGCACCGGAACTCCGCCAATGATCATGCTTCGTGTATCAGTTTTAGGTTTATTCAGCGGATCATCACAGCCAGATAAGCCTACTAAGAACAATACACTTAAAATCGTACAGGATAGTATTTTCATTATTCTATCCTCCTCTAAGTTCCCTATAAGATTCAGATTAGCAAATTTGTTTAAATTTTCAGCATATGAATTGTGACAATCTACGAAATTTTATTCTTAGTTTAAGGAGCTCATGATTCTGCCATCCTGCTGATTCTATTTCGCTATAATTTGCTCATTCTTAGCTTATGAAAATACCATGTTTGAAAAAATCGCCCAGCATATTCCAGACCAGCGCACCTGGCTGAAAAACAGGTTTGTAACCATACGCCGTCTGGATCTGGTGCATCCACAAATATCAGGCAACAAGTTTTTTAAACTGAAATACAATTTTCTGGAAGCACAACAACTTGGCTTTAAAAAGCTGCTGACTTTTGGGGGCGCTTATTCCAATCATATTGCCGCAACGGCGTTTGCAGCACAGCAGTTTGGCTTTGAGAGTGTCGGCATTATTCGGGGTGAGGAACTGGCCCATCGGCCCTTAAACCCCACTTTAGCGTTGGCACAACAATTTGGCATGCAATTGTATTTTGTGAGTCGTGAAGAATATCGACGTAAACAGGACGCTGATTATCTAGAAGCGTTAGCACAAAAGTTTCCTGCACATTACATCATTCCTGAAGGCGGTACTAATACATTGGCGATTCGGGGATGTCAGGAGATTCTAAAGGACGGCGATGCACAGTTTGATGTGATCTGCTGTGCTGTAGGTACTGGTGGCACGATCACAGGTTTGATTGAAGCCAGCAATCCTCAGCAACAGGTATTAGGATTTTCTGCCTTAAAAGGCGACTTCCTGAATGAGGAGGTGGCTAAGCTGACCACGAAAAGAAACTGGTCCATTCTCGATGATTATTGTTGCGGTGGCTATGCCAAAACCACTCCTGAACTGATCCAGTTTATACAGCACTTTGAAGCTGAATATGATATTGCCTTAGAGCAGATTTATACGGGAAAAATGCTGCAGGGAATTTCTGACCTGATTGAAACAGGCTATTTTCCAGCAGAAGCAAAGCTACTAATCCTGCATACTGGTGGACTACAAGGTCGTAATATTTAATTGCCTTAAAGTACTGATCGAAACTTAAATGCCTATCGGATTATTTTCGTTTAATGCAATCAGCCCTTTGACCAGTCGATAGACATGCCAGACAAAGACCAAAAAAATAATCACAAAACCAATCAGAATTACAGTGAGCAAACCACCCAGAATATAACCCAGCAAGCTGAACCAGAAAGTTTTGATCTGCCAGTCCACATGACTTTCTAGCCAGGTGCCCCGCATTTCATTACGTTTGATATAATTCATGATGATGGCGATTAATGGGGTTATTCCCAGGAAAAAACCCAGTAGATGAAGAATATAGCTGATCAGATTATATTGTTTGTATGCTGCCGTATCCGTCATAAATTATTCCTTTCATTGTGATTATTTTTTAAGCATGACAAAACTATGCATGAATCCGCCAGCTGCTTCAAATTATTTATGATAAATATTCGCTAACACACTGTAATTCGGACAGCCCCTTCAGGAATAGAGAAAGCTGAAATAAAATTGTCTATAATGCTCCCCTTTCTTCTCCCTTGAGTGTGTCATGTCTGTTCAGCAATACGATGTTTTGGTCATAGGTGCAGGTGCATCAGGTTTAATGACGGCCTATATGGCAGCGCAACGTGGTCGTAAAGTCGTAGTCGTTGAAAAAGCCAATAAGGTGGGTAAGAAAATCCTGATGTCCGGTGGTGGCAAATGTAATTTCACCAACCTCTATGTCGAACCTGAAAATTTCATCTCGCACAATCCGCATTTTGTGATTTCAGCACTGACCCGCTATACCAATTGGGATTTTATTGGCTTGGTCTGCGAATATGGCATCGAGTATGAAGAACGTAAACATGGACAGCTATTTACCTTAAATGGTGCCAAAGAAATTCTGGCGATGGTGCTGTCCGAATGCGACAAGACCGGTCTGGTTGAGATCAAAACCAACTGCGAAGTGAAAGCCGTTAATGCTGTGGATGATCAGGGATTTCAGGTAGCCACTTCTTTAGGATATTTTGAAGTAGAATCGGTTGTGGTTGCTTCAGGTGGCTTGTCGATTCCGACTCTAGGCGGTTCAGGCATCGGCTATGAGATTGCCAAGCAGTTTGGACATCATGTCTATCCAACCCGTGCCGGTCTGGTACCCTTTACTTTCTCGGATAGTTTCAAGGAAGTCACCACTCGTCTGAGCGGTAATGCAGTCGAAGCCACGCTGTCTAATGACCTAAACAGTTTTACTGAAGCTTTACTGTTTACCCATCGTGGTCTGAGCGGCCCTAGCTCCCTACAACTATCAAATTACTGGGATGTTGGCCAAAGTTTTAAGGTCGACTTTCTGCCAAGTATCGACCTGTTTGATTTCTTTAAATCTAAAAAACAGACTCAGCCTAAAGTATTGCTACGCACACTGTTGACCGAACATTTACCAAAGAGCGTAGTACTAGAATTACAGAAT
Organism: Acinetobacter sp. YH16031; assembly: GCF_013417335.1. Lineage (NCBI taxonomy): Bacteria > Pseudomonadati > Pseudomonadota > Gammaproteobacteria > Moraxellales > Moraxellaceae > Acinetobacter > Acinetobacter sp. YH16031. Next base: position 101,293 of record NZ_VPED01000008.1, on the reverse strand, counting down.
CTGATCTGGCCTGAAGTCGCTGAAACTTCTATTGGCAATATTAGTGATGACAAGTTGGAACAGATTGCTAAACGTTTAAGTGGCTTTGAATTGAAGCCTTCTGGAACTGAAGGTTACCGGACAGCCGAGGTAACTTTGGGCGGTGTGGATACAACCGAAGTTTCATCTAAAACCATGGAAAGCAAAAAGCAGAAAGGCTTGTATTTTGTGGGCGAGATACTGGATGTGACTGGTCATTTGGGAGGTTTTAACTTCCAATGGGCATGGTCATCAGCGCATGCCGCATCGGAATATGTTTAATATAGAGATGATTTGGGAAGAGAAAATACTTCGCTTATTCCAGATAATCCGTTTTAAACAGGTTGAGATTGGCCGTATTTTCTAAACGGTCAATCGTCAGTTGCATTTTCTGAGCCGCTTCCTGCAGATGTAATGGTACTTGATCTGCCATAGGTGCCATGAATTTATGCTGCAATGTTTTCCACATCTTATTGATCTCCTTTTTCTTTATATTTTTAATGCAAGAAAAATACCAAAATTATTTTAGTATTCACTTGAATATTCTATATTTTTAAAAAAAGAAATTCTATGTATAGTGACTAGGCAGTATTTCGACTTAGTTAAATTCGTCTGGATCAGGTATTTTCTTATCCAGCTCTTTTTCAGCCTGCTCATCCTGTTTGCTTTTCACAAAGACAAATCGATAGGCAGCCGTGAAAAAGCCAATGGTAATGCCTGCTATCACTAAGGGTGCTAACAGATTATTCGGTTTCTTGGCATTCATTCAGATTTCCTCATAATTAAAAAAATCGACCACTCAAGCGTGGCCGATTTTGTTTAAATAGAACAGGTTAATTCGGGTCATCTTTTTTTGGATGACTATCGACATCCGGTTCTTCTTCACCTGTAGAACCAAATGGATTATTCGCTGGTGGATGAGTTGGATCAACTTGAAGCGAATCCGGTACAGCCTGATCGACATCTGGTGTTACCTGGTCTACCCCTGACGCTTCATCATCCTGTGGTGCAGTAGTCAAGGTCGCTGGCGTACTATTGGATAAATTGGTACGCATTGGCGTATTGTCATCTTGTGATTGATCTTGCTTCGGCACAATATTTTCTCCTGTAGTTGAACTGCCTGCACCTGTAGTACCACTGACATCAGCACCTAAGCCTGAAGTCATGATATTAGTTTCATTTTTCAAAGGATTCGGCTCTTTAGCTTCTCGTTTAGCTTTATCGATCAAATCAGTCAGTACACGTTCTGCTGGTTGACGGCCACCGAGACCAAAGGCCAAGGCAAATGCCACAGCAACAGCACCCAGAGTTAAACCGAAGGCCAGATTCACGATCGAGTCAGCAATGCCCATGGCACGTAGACCCATCGCAATGACCAGACCCATGATCAGTACACGAACTAGGTTCGCTAACCAGCGTGAACTGTTGTATTCACCACGTTGCACAATATTGGCAACTACATTGGCCAGCCAGAAGCCAATCACCAGGATCACAGCACCTAGCAGGATGTTTGCACCGAAGTAGATGAACATCGCGATCAGGCCACTCACCTGTTCAAAGCCTAAACGGTCCGCAGCTTCGGAAACTGCAAATAGCATGGTGAACAGTACAATCAGATAACCCACCAGACTTGATAGTTTGGTTTTGCCTAGGAAGCGTTGCAGATCCAGTTTAGCTGGAACCTCATCTACGCCTGTTCCGGCAACGACTTCAGTCACCAGACGTGCTACCAGTCTAGACACCACATAAGCCAGGATCAGAATCAGTGCAGCTGCAATGATATTTGGAATGGCATTCATGATCTCATACAGCATTGCAGTTGCTGGTTGAGAAATTGCTTCAATACCCAGTGCTTCAAATGCAATGATTAATGACGTAATAATTACGACTGCGAAGATGAATGAACCAATCAGTTGAGCGACATTCGAGTTTTTGAAAATGCCGACTTTCTCAGCTTGATGTTGAATATTCAAGCTGTTGAGCAAACCTTCAACTATACCGCGAACGATTTTTGCCAGAATGTATCCGACAAATACAATAACTGCAGCAATGAAGATATTAGGTAGATAACTTACGACATCCGTCAGCATGTTCTGCACAGGCAGTAACAAACCGTGTAAACCTAGAATCGACAAGACGATTGGCAAGAACAGCAGTAAAATCAGCCAGTAAACAATTTCACTGATATTTTGGCTAATCGGACTTACACCAACTTCGGCACTCAGCTTTTCATCCAGCTGGGTACGGTCAAGCATTTTTTGCAAGCCGACTTTGACCAGATTCGCCACAATCCATCCAATAAAGGCTACAGCAACAGCCGCCAGCAATTGTGGAATAAAGAGCAGGAACTGCTGGATCATATTACTGAACGGTCCGCTCACTGCGGTCAGATTCAGTACGTTAAGCGCACCGATGACTGCAATGATCAGAATAATCCAGAACACAACACGAGCGATAATACTCTCGACATTAGAGCGATGTCCTGTCGCTGCATTTAAGTGTGTATTGGTCCCTAGTTTTTGCAAGATTTTTTTAACACCTGCCGAGACGAGTAATGCAATAATCCAACCTAGGACTAATATGGCAATTGCACTAAGAATTGGATGAAACTGATCCCAGTAGTACATGGCATCATAGCCACCACGTGGGCCTCTCATATAATCATTCATGTTTTCTGCCCTCTTTGTTATTACGCTATTTATCTGAATTCACGAGCTTATTTTTGAAATCTTCAGCTCTTTCCGATTGCTTATAAAGCTTGAACTTCCTGTACTTAGCTTGCCTGGAGATACAGAACTTTGAAAAACATCACCACCTATTGCAAAAAAGCCCTAGTCATTAACCAGAGCTTTTTTTAACAATTCCAGTTATTGGGTGGCCTGTTGAGCATCAGTTGCAGTAGCTTCTGCTGTATCTTGTGACATTTCGCCTACAGTGGCTGTTGCTTCTGTCATCGCATCATCTGCGGTAGCCATTGCTTCATTGCTTTCACCGCCTGGAGTAGTCGCCGGACTAGCATTATTGGCAGGGGCTTCAGTCGCTGGTACTGGTGTATTAGGCTGGGTCGCAGGCGCATCTGGCTTCACATCTGCAAACATATAGAACAGGACTGCCAGTAAAAAGATTCCGACCAAAATCAGGATATAGACAGGAATGCGCTTCTTCTGCGTAATTGCTGCCTGATCATGCAAAGGTGGTTTTTTATTAAAATCATCAACCATGACCATTCTCACTCTTTCTTATTCATAAGTAGATTTTTATCATAACAAGCAGTTATCACAGCTTCTGTGACAAAAGATGGTGAGATAGTGAATGGATGTAAGTTATATGTATGAGTCTGATGAACTTGGTATTAGTTTCAAAAAGAGGTATTTTCTGGCCTGAATATACTATGCTCTTATGGTTAGAAACTCTCTTCCCAGACAGTTGATACTGGTGGTTTTTAGCTGATTTATCAGGAATTGAATTGTCTATAAAACAAACAATACACTACTTTGATTTTATTTAATTTTAAACACATATTAAGTGGGCTAAAACATGCTGTAAAAATACCGTTTTTCAATATACCTGCTACTTTGCGCAAAATACGTTATAATTATCCACCTTATTTTTCATGCACCCGAGTTTTATGGCGTATCGTCAACAGAGTGTATCGCTTGATCTTGACACTGACATCACACATCAATGCGCTTTGCACTACACTCGTGATCAGCATCTGATTGGAATCATTGAATTTAGCAAACCGAGCTTTATGCTACGCTGGCAGGATCTGGAATATTTCCGCCGCCGTACTGAAGAAATGTCGGTAATGCCTTTTCCGGACTGCATTAATGCCATGGTCATTGATGTACGGAATGTTGCGGCCTGGCTAGATAATGACGTTCCGATTATTCCATGGCGCCTACTGGAAGAAGATTGCCCGGTACGTCTAGTTGTGCCTGCGGATCGGATCGAGCATTATGCCGGTTTCTTTGAGCCAACCTGGTTAACGACCGATACAGATACTGCCATTCAGGAAATTCGTGACTTTATGGATATGTTTGTACATTAATTCCTAAATAGTAAAAACCTCCATATGGAAGTTTTTTTTGTGCCTAAAACTCCTCCCTTTAATAAAGGAGGGGTTTGGTGGGGATTCTTTTTAACTTGAAAATATTTTCAGTTTTAATCCATTTCTAACTTAAAGAAGAATGTAACTCCCTTTCCTTTTAAGCGATGAGCAGCACTGCTGCGCAAGGGAGAGGTAAAAGCCCCTCCTTTGCAAAGGAGGGGTTGGGGAGGATTCAAGAACTGACAAATAATCTAACTTCAATCCCTCCTAACCTTCCTTTTAGAAAGGGAGGAACTCTGAAGGAATTACCAATAATTCTCTACCGCAATATTTCCTTCACCACGGCGGTTCATGGTCAGACCACGTGCTTTTAGCGCTTCTTTGGTATCTTCGACCATTTCCGGGTTACCACAGAGCATCACATGACTGGTTTCAGGATTAAGCTGGAGTCCTGCTGCCCGTTCAAGTTCCCCATTTTCAATCAAGATCGGTAAACGATGGTGAAGTGCTGCTTCAGGATCACGGGTAATAATTGGAATAAATTTAAAACCTGTATGACCTTCGCCAAAGCTCTCGGCAATTTCCTGAATACGGTCGACATAAGCCAGTTCGTCTTGCGTACGGACGCTATAAACCAGGTTAATATGTTTATATTTATTCCAGGTCTCAAAGTCTTGCAGCATAGATAAAAATGGTGCCAGACCTGTACCAGTGCCAAGCAGCCATAAATCTTGTGGCAATGGCAATTGATAACGCGCCAGAGTCAGATAGCCATAGGGAATTTTCTCTAAGTAGAGTTCATCACCTACTTTAAGATGTTGTAAATTCGAAGTAAATTTCCCTTCCGGAACCACAATCGAAAAAAATTCCAGCGTCTCATCAAAAGGTGATGACACGACTGAATATGCCCGAACGACCAGTTCATCCCCCACTTTCAAGCCAATACGCGCAAACTGTCCTGCCGTAAACTTGAAATGCGCAGGTCTGGTCATGGTGAAACTAAACAGCGTATTGGTCCAACGGTGTACAGATAAAACCTTTTCTAAGCTAAATTTTTCAATAGACATGATTCAAACGTGGCATCAAAGACTATGCTCATGGTAGCATGACAGTATAATTTATTAATATTTTTTAAATGTTAAGGCTCTATTCATGCGCATGACTTTACGCCAGTTGGCTGTTTTTGTAGCAGTTGCTCAAGAAGGCACCGTCACCAAAGCCAGTGATGCAGTCAAACTCACCCAAAGTGCGGCGAGTATGGCTTTAGCAGATTTAGAAGATGGTCTTGGCGCGCCTTTATTCGACCGTCTTGGTAAGCGTTTACAGCTCAATGACTTAGGTCGTTTTCTTCTCCCGCAAGCTCTTGAAATCCTTGGCCGCTGTGAAGCTTTCGAGCAGGCAGCCAAAGGTGAACTGCAAAGCATTGATCTTCGTCTCGGTGCGACGCTGACCATTTCCGACTATCTGATGCCAGATCTGATGGCGGATTTCCTGAAAATCCAGCCACAGGCTCACTTGCAACTGCAGGTCGGCAATACCCGTCAAATGATCGAAGCCGTAAATCAGTTCCAGCTAGATTTGGCCCTGATTGAAGGTTCTTGCCATTTACCACAACTGCAATGTATTCATTGGCGCGATGATGAACTGGCAGTATGCTGTGCGCCGGATCATCCTCTGGCTCAGCTAAACCGTCCGCTTACTGCTGAAGATTTTAAATCGGTTGAATGGATTTTACGTGAAGAAGGTTCAGGGACTCGTGAAGTCTTTGATAATGCCATTCTAAAAGATGTGCCTGATGCCAATATCCGTCTGACGCTAGGTCATAATGAAGCAATTCTGAAGATTGTGGCAGGTGGTTTAGGGATGTCCTGTATTTCCAAGCTGGCAATTGAACCTTTACAGGAAAAAGGTCAACTGGTCATTCTGAATACGCCATTCTGGTCACTCACCCGTCCTTTATTTATGCTGGTACACCGCCAGAAATATCAAGGCCCCGGTCTTAAAGCTTTTATGAAATTCTGTGAAGCATAAAATTTTGTTAAAATAAAAAAGCGCCTAAGGGCGCTTTTTTATTTAGCGATGTCCAAATTGGCTTTCACATGGAATACCATCGCTATCACCATCCATTTTGGTACTCGGACAATTTCTTAAAAAGTATAAAGCTTCTTCATATGAACCCATTTGACTACAATGCTGTCGTCCATCACAGCTAAAATTCTGCTGTACTTGTGGTTCTTCAACTATACGTTGCACTTCTACTGGCTGTATTCTGCTGCTTTGCCAATCCTGATATTTGTTATAGACCGCATACGCTAAGCCAATCATAACCAGAAGCCCAATATAAGTGCTAAAGCTACTTTTCTTCTCTTGAGATTGTTTTCGTTGAGTAGTACGAGGCTTATTTTCTAATGCTCTTGACTGAGGCGTATGTCGAGGGGTTTCCGTCTTGAGATCCAAACGCACAATATTGTCTGCTTTAAACTTGCCTGCATCCTGTACTTTGAGAAACTTTAAACTTTCCCCAACTTTTGGTGGCACGTTCTTATTAGGGAAGTCTTTAATGTGGAAGAATAAATCTTTTGACTCACCCGCTATCTCAATAAAACCAAAACCTCGTTCTTCGTTATAGGTCTTGATCTTCCCCTCTAAAAACATAATTCACTCTATTGTTTGATATTTTTAATTATTGTATTCAAAGACTGATGAAAATCCTAAAAATAAAAAAGCACCGTAAGATGCTTTTTTATTTGAATGATGAGACAAATATCTTAGTAAAGGAGAACCTAACTTAAATTTCTCCAAAAATCATAAATCCAATCGCTATTACCAGAATCAACCAGAGTGTGGGACTAAAGAAAATAGTATTGCGTGCCGGATTAACTATCGTAGTAGAAGCTAGAGATGGCAATGCGACCACTTCAGAAAGGAACTCTTCCTGATGCTGGATATCTAGACGTACCATATTGTCCAGTTGAATCGCATTTTGCTCTTCAATGATTCTAAATTTAAGTCGTTCTCCGACTTGAGGTGCTATTTCAGGTGAAGGTAATTGATCTAACTGAAAATTAAGCTCCTGCGCATTATTTGCCAGTTCAATACTCCCAGTCCCACGTACAGCATCATAGGTTTTAATTCTTCCATCTGTAAACATGATATGTATCCCTAGATCATTCAACAGATGCGTAGTTTATATGGAAGGGATTAAAGGATATTGTTGAACTTTGGTGGGTATTTTATTGTTTTCACAACACTCTATAAGGTTCTGATTACACAAGATTCCTACAACTTACATAAACTTATAACTCAAATAAAAAAGAGGCTCTAGAGCCTCCTTTTGTATCTTTTTCCAAGCAAAAATTAACGCTTTAAATTCGACAATAGTGCTGATGTAATCGAAGTATTGACTGCTACCGCTTTGGCTTTTTTGGCTTTCTTCGATTTATCTTCTACACGCTCAATCTTGATGGCTTTATAGCGATCCCCATTCTGAACCACATTGAATTTTACCCGGTCATTGCGCTTCGGTTCACCTGAATCGGCAGGGAAATCCGAGATATGAAAAAATACCTCACCTTCAGGTGAAGAAATAAAACCAAATCCTTTTTCTGGATTGTACTGTTTTACTTTTCCTTGGTATTGCTCGGAAGTCATAAACGTCCCCTACTCTGTATCTGTCAGTATTCAGTATATAAAAAAGAGGCTGTAAAAGCCCCTTTTCTGTTCATTTTCAAAAATATTAGTCTTTTTGAACTGAACCAAAAATCTTGTCACCCGCATCTCCCAGACCCGGAACGATGTAACCATTTTCATTCAAGCCATGATCAATCGCCGCAGTGAAAATCACCACATCTGGATGAGCTTCTTCAACACGTTTAATGCCTTCAGGTGCTGCGACCAATACCATCACACGAATATCTTTACAGCCGCTAGCTTTCAATACGTCAATCGCAGCTACCAGAGAAGAACCAGTCGCCAGCATTGGATCAATGATCATGGCAAGACGGTTTTGTACGTCTGGAACCAGTTTTTTATAGTAAGTACGTGCCTGTAGGGTTTCTTCATCACGTTCCAGACCCAGTACAGAGACTTTGGCACTTGGAATCAGATTCAGGAAACCATCCAGCATACCAATGCCCGCACGTAGAATTGGCACCACAGTAATTTTCTTACCTGCAATACGGTCTACAGTTACCGGTCCGTTCCAGCCGTCAATCTCATGCTCAACGACAGGAAGATCCTTGGTCGCTTCATAAGTCAAAAGCATAGTCACTTCCTGAGCTAGCTCACGGAAGTTCTTGGTACTAATGTCAGCACGACGCAGTAAACCGAGTTTATGTCGAATTAATGGATGACGGATTTCATGGATTGCCACGGGAGAACACCTAGAAGGTTAAAGATAAATTTCCGCTATTATAAAGACTTTTCCGGATTTGTTTAACTAAAAAAGCCCCCAATCGTGGAGGCTTTTTTGTAATAACTTCAAACTTGCGCTGAATTAGTTAAAACCACTTTGAACCAAAGTGAAAATAAACTGTTGTAATTCAGGCGACATTGCGAAGAACGCATAGCGAGACAGCGCAATGATTGGATCCGGATAAACACCGATCACCAGTACCAGTAATGCGACAAGCAATACCATGATACCGCCGACTTTTTGTCCCCAGTGATTTACAGCATCAAGACGTGGTGTTTCTGGTGGAGTCATATACATGACAACCATCACACGCAGGTAGTAGTACAGACCAATACCTGAACCCAAGATGACCATCGCAGCAAGGAACCAAGACTCACCTGCTACCGCAGTTTTCACTACCAGGAACTTACCGATGAAGCCCGCTGTTAATGGAATACCTGCTAGAGACAGCATCATCACAGTTAATACAGCAGTCAATACTGGACGGCGCCAGAACAGACCGCGGTACTCCGCCAGGCTACCTGCTTCATCTGTATTGTTATACGGACTAGACATCAGCGTTACCACACCGAAAGCACCAATCGTAGTCAATACATACGTGATGATATAGACGTTTACACTTTCAAAAGTCGCGAAACCTTGAACCTGTAAAAAGTCAGTATTACGTGCAGATACGATCGCAACCAGTACATAACCGAAGTGAGCAATTGAAGAGTATGCCAAGATACGTTTCAAGTTCACCTGTTTCACTGCAAGCAAGTTACCTACAATGATGGAAAGTACTGCAATCACGCTGATGATAGTTACGAAGCTATCTGACAGGATTAAGCCAGAAGACAATACATAACGTACGAACAGACCCAGCATTGCCACTTTAGACACAGTTGCAAGGAAAGTTGCAACTGGTGCTGGAGCACCTGCGTATACGTCTGGTGTCCATTTGTGGAATGGAGCCAGTGACAGTTTAAAACCCACAGCGAATACGATCAGTGCCAGACCAATTACTACAGCAGGTTGACTGAATGCAGTTAACAGTTTGCCTGGTTCAGCGACAAAGTTTAGAGAACCTGTATATGCATAAACATATGCCATACCCATCAACAACATTGCAGATGCAGTTGCTGAAAGCACCAGATATTTCACACCTGCTTCAAGCGATTGAGAACGCTGATGTGTATACGCCAATAAGCCGTATACAGGGATCGACATGAGCTCAAGGCTAATGAAGAAAGATGCATAGTGAGAACTTGCCACCATCAGCATCGCACCGGCAACGGAGGTCAACATCAGGATATACAGTTCTTCACGGTTATCTTTATAGGTTTCAATATAAGCATGTGACAAGGTACTACACGCCAGTGCAGCCACAATAATCACAAACTGATACAGCATCGTAAACGGATCTACGAGGAACAGGTTCATTACATTAGCAGGTGCAAATTGACCCGCTAACAGAACGAACAGAATGTACAACGCCGCCAGGTTTAAACCAATGACTGTCGTAGTCGCAACTAAGTTATGGTTACGCTTAATTGCAGTAAGCAACATCACAATGATCGCAGTCAATGACACGATCATCACAGGCGCTAGAGGCATAAGCTCAGAAAAAGACATTGTGAAGTTCATGGCTTATTGGATCTCCACATTTTCAGCTGAAACGGCAGCTTGCTGCACAGCATCAGCTGCTTCAGACACAGGAATGTAGCTATTCGCTAACCACGCCATGCTTGAGTTAGAAACGTCAAGGAAGCTTTGTGGGTATAGACCAAGCCATGCTAGACCAAATGCACAGATCAGCAAAATTACCACTTCACGTGCATTTAAATCTTTTAACGGATTTGTATAGTGCTGTTTTTGCTCTTCGTTTGGAACACCAAACAACGCTTTATGGATCAGAATCAAACCGTACAGACCCGCAAATACCAGGCTGATTGCAGCGAGGATTGTGAATGCAGGGAATTTACCGAATGAACCCATCAGGATCAGGAACTCACCAATGAAGTTACCTAGACCTGGAATACCGACAAGCGCCGCGATGAAGAACATCAGGAAGAATGCAAGGTATGGGAACTGACCACGAATACCACCCATTAAACGCATATCACGTGTATGAACACGTTCGTACACCTGACCACACATAATGAACAGCGCTGCAGATGACAGGCCGTGAGCCAGCATCATGATCATCAGACCTTGGAAAGTCAGGATGTTACCTGCATAAATCGCAAGTAAAACGAAGCCCATGTGTGAAATAGATGTATACGCCAATAAACGTTTCATATCGGTTTGCTGGAAAGCACACCAAGCACCGTAGAAGATACCGATTAAACCGAAAATGATCGCGATGTCTGCAAACTGTGCAGAAGCCGCCGGGAAGAATGGAATCACGAAACGGATCAGACCATAAGCAGCTGTCTTAATCAAGATACCTGCAAGGTCAACAGAACCCGCTGTCGGTGCTTGCGCATGCGCATCTGGTAACCAGCCGTGTAATGGGAAAACTGGAAGTTTTACCGCAAAACCGATAAATAGACAGATCATGAATGCATAAGCAACTGCTGGTGCTTGTGTATCCAGCATGTTCGCTACACCCATCAGGTAGTTGTAGTCGAAACGGATTTGACCAGTCATGGTGTAGCCTACAGTCACCAGACCAAGGATACCAATCAGCATGACTAAACCAGCTACCTGTGTGTAAATGAAGAACTTGGTTGCAGCGTATACACGGGACTTGCCTTCTGCCCCTTTATGACCCCAAAGTGCGATCAGGAAGTAGATCGGCACCAGCATCATCTCCCAGAAGAAGAAGAACAGGAACAGGTCAATCGCCAGGAATACACCGATTACACCACCCAGAGACCATAAAAGGTTCAGGTGGAAGAAACCCACGTTTTTCTGAATCTCACCCCATGAACAGCCTACTGCCAGCACACCAAGGAGTGCAGTCAAGCCAACCATCAGTAAAGACAAACCATCCACTGCAAGGTGAATGTTAATGCCCAGGGTTTGAATCCAAGGCAATTTGAACTCGGCTGCCCACGTAGGAGCCGCACCGCCAAGTTCATAGTTATAAGTACCCGACTGCCAAAGGACGATGGTCAAGACCAGCGTCACTAACATACCAATCAGCGCGATATAACGCGGAAGGTGTTGGTCGAGTTTATCGACCAACCAGCAAATAAAACCTGCAATGAACGGAATGAGGATCAGAGCCGGCAAAATAATATTGTTTGGAGCTTCCATTTTATTTCCCCACTACCTGAATCACGAGCAAGATCATCAGTAGGACAACGACACCGAGCCCCATACTAGATGCATATTCACGCAGTGAACCTGTTTGACGCGAACTAGTAAAGCTATGACCACCTTTAACCAGTGCAGGCAGCACCAGCCAGAAGCCATCAATCGGATCACGGCCGAACAGTTTCGCGAAGAACAAATAAGGCTTCACAAAAACGATGTCATACAGCTTGTCAAAACCAAGTGCATTACGGCAGATGTTGGCAAGGCCCGCACCCAGAGAAGTTTTCGCAAAAGATTTCACAGCGTTGTAAGCAAAAGCAAACAGCACCACGCCAATTGCAAGACCTACTAGTGCAATACCTACTGCTGTGTATTCTGCAGTATGCATGCCATGTTCAAGTGCTTCCGGAATTTCAAATGCAGGAAGTTTAGCCGCATTTAAAATGCTTTCCACAGGCGCTTTCAATGCCGCACCCACGAAAGTTGAAAGTACTGCAAGAATTGCCAATGGGCCCCAGTAAGTTACACCTTTGATTGCGTGGTAAGGTGTGTTTTCTTTACCGAAGAATACAACCCAGATCAGACGGAATGTATAAATCGAAGTCAGGAACGCACCGATTACACCCACCCAGTAAAGTGTGCTGTAAACTGCGATTGATTGGCCTTGTACCCATACCGCACCTAGGATTGCATCTTTTGAGAAGAAGCCCACAGTGATGAATGGAATTGCAGCCAATGCACCGCCACCAATGGCGAAACATGCAAACAGGAATTTGTTCTTGTAGAACAGACCGCCCATCTTGAAGATATTTTGTTCGTGGTGGTAAGCCAGAATCACTGCACCAGAAGACAAGAATAATAATGCCTTGAAGAATGCGTGAGTCAGCATATGGAACAGACCCGCCTGGTATGCTTCAGCACCTACAGCCATAAACATGTAGCCCAACTGACTCATAGTTGAGTAAGCCAGAATACGTTTGATGTCTGTTTGTACCAATGCAGCAAAACCAGCCACCAGCAATGTCACCGCACCAGTAATCGAGATGAACATCATTACTTCGGGCGCAAGTTCAAATACTGTGAACAGACGGCAGCACAGGTAAACACCCGCAGTTACCATTGTCGCAGCGTGGATCAATGCAGATACAGGAGTCGGACCTGCCATCGCATCTGCCAACCATGTTTGTAACGGGATCTGTGCAGATTTACCAGCAGCCCCCAGGAACAGCATTAACGCAGTCCAGATAGTCAATGATGAGCTTTGAGTCATCACAGTCGCAGCATTTTCTACGATGTACTGAGTATTCAATGTACCGAATTGCTGGAACAGCAAGAACATGGCAATCAGCAGGAATACGTCACCAATACGGGTAACGGTAAATGCCTTGATCGCTGCCACACCGTTTGCAGGGTTTTGGTAGTAATAACCAATCAGCAGATAAGAACACAGACCTACACCTTCCCAACCCAGGAATAACAACGCTAGGTTGTCACCCAGTACCAGCAATAACATGCTTGCAACGAACAGGTTGAAGTAAGAGAAGAAACGTGCGAAGTCTTGTTCACCGCGCATGTACCATGATGCAAAGATGTGGATCAGGAAACCTACGCCTGTCACCATGCCCAGCATCAACAGAGACAACCCGTCCAGGTGCAGGCTAATGCCCGGTGCAAAACCACCAACATTGAACCAGATCCAAAGAGGTTGTACTACTGCGGTAGAACCATTGTTGACAAAGTCCATACCCGCAATGAGTGCGAACAATGCCGATAACCCCACAGCCCCTACACCAATAATGGCTGCAACTGTTTCAGGAAGCTTATGACGCCCTGCCGCTAAAAGGACGAAGCCAATGAGCGGGAATAAAATTGTTAGATATAAATAACTCATCCGCGCATCTCACTAGCAGCATCCACATCCAGATGATGGAAGCGATGATAGAACTGAAGGACGATCGCAAGACCGATACATGCCTCTGCCGCAGCAAGGGTCAGAATCAGGATAAACATGATTTGACCATCAGGCTGTGCCCATGCACTGCCCGCCAGGACGAATGCTAAAGCAGCAGCATTCATCATGATTTCAAGGCTCATTAAAATGAATAGCAGGTTGCGTCGCACCATTACACCGTAAAAACCCAGTGCAAAAAGAATGGATGCAACGATCAAACCATGCTCTAAAGGGATGTTGCCCATTATTGTTGTTCCTCTTCTGCACCTGGTTCACGTTTACCCAAATGGAATGCTGCAACAAGTGATGCAAGCAATAACATCGCGGCAACTTCTACCAACAATAAGTATTGCGTAAAGAGTGATTGACCTACCGCTTTAGGACCGACCATTTCTGTGCCCATGACCATTGAAGGCTGCACGTAATCTGATTTAAGTACCCAAACCAGGATCAGACCAATCAGGAAGCTCATCAATGCCGGATATGCCCACGCTGATGAAGTCAACCATTTGCGTTCCTGAGCGACAGTCTGTTCGCCCAAGTTCAGCATCATTACCACGAACACGAATAACACCATGATCGCGCCAGCATAAACGATGACTTCAAGCGCACCCGCAAATGGTGCACCCACGATCAGGAACAGCCCTGCTACAGCAAGGAGTGAAACGATCAGGCTTAATAAAGCATGTACCGGGTTCGTGTTAGTCACCACACGAACCGTAGAGACGATGGCCACAAGGGCCATTAAATAAAATGGCCACATCATGGTAATAGACTCCGTACATCAACAGGTGCACTTTCACGCTGTGCCTGACCTTTGTCCTTACCAGCAACTGCCATACCGGTTACACGGTAGAAGTTATAGTCAGGATATTTACCAGGACCAGAAATCAGCAAGTGCTCTTTTTCGTAGACTAAGTCTTGACGAACATATTCGCCCAATTCGAAATCTGGTGTCATTTGAATCGCAGTCGTAGGACATGCTTCTTCACACATACCGCAGAAAATACAGCGAGAGAAGTTGATACGGAAAAATTCCGGATACCAACGACCATCTTCACGTTCTGCTTTTTGTAGTGAAATACAGCCTACCGGACATGCAACCGCACACAGGTTACATGCCACACAACGCTCTTCGCCATCTGGGTCACGCGTTAACACGATACGACCACGGAAACGTGGTGGCACGATTTCTTCGGCTGGCACTTCCGGATATAAAATGGTGTCACGTTTGCGCGTTGCATGGGTAAATACCATGAACAACGTACGAACGATTGACCCGAATCCAGCTAGAAATTTAAACATTTTGTTCTCCCTGCTGTCTTAGGCCTGATTCAACAGAATCACAGCACCAGTCACCAAAAGGTTAACCAACGCCAATGGCAAGCAAATTTTCCAACCAAAGTTCATCACCTGGTCATAACGTGGACGCATTAAAGAACCACGCGCCAATACAAACATCATTACGAAGAACGCTGTTTTAATAATGAACCAGAATGCTGGTGGAAGGAAATCAAGACCAAATGGTGCTAACCAGCCACCGAAGAACAGGGTTACGATCAATGCAGAGATCAGTACTACGTTTACGTATTCCGCAACGAAGAACATCCCCCATTTCATACCGCCATATTCTACGTGGTAACCTTCCGCCAGTTCCTGTTCCGCTTCTGGTTGGTCAAATGGGTGACGGTGAGTTACCGCAACACCTGCAACCACGAAGATCAGGAAGCCTAAGAACTGAGGAATGATAAACCAGACATCTTTCTGTGCTTCTACGATTTCACGCATGTTGAATGAACCGGCAATTGCCACTACACCCATCAGGGAAATACCCAGGAACACTTCATAAGAAATGGTTTGCGCTGCTGAACGTAGACCACCAAGCAATGCGTATTTGTTGTTAGAAGACCAACCACCAAACAGTACTGCATATACTGCAATACCTGCCATTGCCATGAAGAACAACAGACCGATACTCATGTCTGCAACACCTAAGTAAGGTGATACAGGAATAACCATGAACGACAGCACCGCAGTTGCCATCGCAACTGCTGGAGCCATACGGAAAGTCAATTTATCAGCAAATTTTGGTGTCCAGTCTTCCTTGAACATGATTTTCAGCATGTCGGCAACAATCTGGAACATACCGCCCGGACCTACACGGTTCGGACCGTAACGGTCTTGCCACAAGCCGAGTAAACGACGTTCAATAAAAGACATCAACGCAGCGATCAGTACTACAACCAGTAAGATCACGATCGCTTGAAGTACTGAATAGGCGATTGGCCAGTTTTCAGCCCACAGCGGCGTTTGACGGATTAATTCTTGTTCCATGAATTACGCTCCTACCGCGACTGAAACAGGCTCTGCAAGAGATACCGTTGGTGCAAGACCAATTGGGTAGCCAATATAACCTGTTGGTAAGTATTCAATCACTTGTACAGGAAGAACGATTGAAGTCTCGCCTGCTTTCACAGTGATCTTCTGACCGTCTTGCAGGTTCAAGCGTGTAGCATCTTGTTCACCCACTGCAAATACTGCGTCAGGAATACGTGATTCCATTGCCGGAGTTTTGATGGTGAACTCGCCAGATGCAAAGATGTGATGCATTGGTACCAGACGGAAGCTTTCAGCATTTACAAGCACAGGTGCTGGTGCAACGAAGCTACGCGCTGGACGTTTTGGTAAACGGTCGAATAAACGAACGCCTGAATCACCGCCTTTTAAGTGACCGCCCACTTCATCCTGGTATTTGTTCCAAGCTTGTGGTGAGTTCCAGCCTGCAGACCAAGCAAATGGTACCAGTGAAGATGGAGTCTCATCACCGACATAACCTTCCATAGAGAATGTTAATGCAGAGTCTTTATCAGTAGGCTGTTTCGGCTCATGTACAGATAATGGCGCGCGCATCGAAGTACGACCTGAGTAACGACGTGGTTCACGTGCTACTTTCAGACCATGAACACGGAAGCCTGCATCTGGTGCTACATCCAGAATACCTTCAAGTGCAGGAACGTTACTTGCTACTGACTCGATCACATCATCCAGTACCGTCCAAGAAATCGCTTTGCCTTGTACGCCTGTTTCCAGTGCGTGTAACCAGCGCCAAGATTCTTTGATTGCCAGTTCCGGGTTGTAGTAGTTAGGGTCATACACTTGGTAGAAACGTTGTGCACGGCCTTCTTGAGAAACGACAGTACCATCACCTTCAGCAAATGAAGCAGCAGACAATACGATGTTGGCTTTCTTCACAGTCGCAGTTTCAGAGTGATCTAATACGATCACCTGTTTGCCTGCAAGCGCAGCATCAACCTGAGCTGCTGGTAAACGACGGTATAGATCGTTTTCTACAATTAGGACAGTGTCATAGTCTTGTGCAAATGCTTGTTCAAGGCTTTGACCACCGAAGATTGCCAGCCCCATTGAGTTCACTTCAGGAACAGTCAAGGTCAAGCCCGCATTACCCAGGTTTTGTGCTACTTGTGCAGCAGCTTCCATGATGGTTGCGTCTTGTAGACTTGTACCAGAGATGATCAGTGGTTTCTTGGCAGCTTTCAACGTATCTGCAATGGTTTGTGCAAATGCTTTCGCATCGTCATCAAGACCAGTGATAACTTCACCTTTTACGCCCGCAGCAATCGCGAAGCCTAAACGTGCGATGTCATTCGGAGAAGCGACTACTTCGCCTTCTGCAACGTCAGACAAACGTGTTTGTGTTGCAGCCAGAATGTAAATCGGAGATTTCGCATCTTGGGCAATACGTTGTACAGGTTCAGCCAGCCATTCTTGGGTACGGCGCTCTGCAGCCATTTCCTTGCCTTTATTTTTCGCAGCTTGGCGAACAGATAAAGCCATACGTGGTGCAGTTTGAGTCAGGTCTTCACCCAGAATCAGTACCGCATCATAGCTCTCGATTTCACGCATGTTCGGGTTATAAACACCCTCGGTTTGCATGATCGATGCAGCCAGCTCAACCAGATTTTGCTCTTTTTGAGCCATACCAGTTGAGTAGTTGTCTTGACCAACTAATTCACGTAGCGCGAAGTTTGCTTCAAGCGATGCACGTGGTGAACCGATCCCCAGTACTTTTTTGCCCTGGATTTTCGCAATTACGGTATCTAGTGCGGTATCAACAGAAACTGTTTCTACATTTGTACCAGTACGGAACTGTGGCTGACGAGGACGGTCTTTACGGTTTACATAACCGGTACCGAAACGGCCTTTATCGCACAGGAAGTATTGGTTAACTTCACCGTTGAAACGGTTTTCAACGCGACGAAGCTCACCATAACGCTCACCTGGAGAGATGTTACAACCTGAAGAACAGCCATGACATACGCTTGGTGCGTACTGCATGTCCCATTTACGGTTATAGCGTTCTGAGTGAGTCTTATCGGTGAATACACCAGTCGGACAAACTTCAGTCAGGTTACCTGAGAATTCAGATTCCAAAGTACCTGATTCCGGACGACCGAAATAAACGCGAGAAGCGTTTGCATATACGCCGAAATCCGTACCGCCCGCATAGTCTTTGTAATAACGAACACAACGGTAACATGCGATACAACGGTTCATCTCGTGCGCAATGAACGAACCAAGTTCTTGGTTGTAATGCGTACGCTTGGTGAACCGGTAACGACGACGGTCATGTTGTGTCATCACAGTCATATCTTGCAGGTGACAGTGGCCACCCTCTTCACAGACTGGACAGTCGTGCGGGTGATTGGTCATCAAGAATTCAACAACAGAAGCACGGAAATCTTTTGCTTCTTTGTCTTCAATCGAGATGTAGGTATTGTCAGCAGCCGGTGTCATACATGACATGACCAAACGACCACGCGTATCTTCTGGATTCGCGTATTGAGTCACAGCACATTGACGGCAAGAACCGACAGAACCTAAGGATGGATGCCAACAAAAGTATGGGATGTCGATGCCAAGACTCAAACATGCTTGCAGCAAGTTTTCCGAGCCGTTGACTTCATACGATTTTCCATCGACATGAATTGTAGCCATAGTCGAATTCCTTAAGCTTGTTCTACGTTGCGGGTTTGAGCGGCAGCATTTACGACTTTCGCTTCAAATTCGCCACGGAAATGTTTGAGTGCGCCCATTAACGGTTCCATAGCACCTGGTGCGTGAGCACAGAAAGTCTTACCAATCCAAAGCTTACGAGTCAGTTCTTGTAAGTGATCGATATCTTCTTTCTTGCCAGTACCATCTTCAAGTGCTTTAAGCGCTTTCACCGCCCAAGGTAAGCCATCACGGCAAGGTGTACACCAGCCACATGATTCACGCGCAAAGAATTCTTCGAGGTTACGGGTTGCTGAAACCATACATTGGGTTTCATCAACCACCATCAATAGACAGGTACCTAAACGTGAACCTGCTTTCATGATGCTTTCCGCATCCATCGGAAGATCGATATGCTCAGCAGCCAGGAAGTCAGTTGATGCACCACCTGGTAACCATGCTTTCAGCTTCAAGCCGTCACGCATACCACCGGCATGTTCTTCAATCACTTCACGTGCAGTTGTACCGAATGGCAGTTCCCATAGACCCGGGAATTTCACCTTACCTGAAGCACCATAAATTTTTGTGCCAGGATCTTTCGATTTGCCTGCAGACAGACCGATATACCATTCTGGACCACGCAACATGATGGCTGGCAAGTTGTTGTAGGTCTCTACGTTGTTGACAATCGTAGGACGACCCCAAGCACCTGCAACCTGCGGGAATGGCGGTTTGGTACGCGGGTTTGCACGGCGACCTTCAAGCGAGTTAATCAATGCAGTTTCTTCACCACAGATATAACGACCCGCACCGGTATGCACGTGTAACTCGAAGCTCCAGCCAGAATCCAGGATGTTGTCACCCAGGTAACCTTTGGCACGAACCTGCTCAAGTGCTTCGTTCAGGTACTTCGCCGCTTCGATGTATTCACCACGGATGAAGATATAACCTTGAGTTGCTTCAAGGGTATAAGCTGCAATCAGCATACCTTCGATCAGCTGATGCGGAAGATCTTCCATCAACAGACGGTCTTTGAAGGTACCTGGTTCCATCTCATCGGCATTACAAATCAGGTAACGTGGACCTGAATTGTCATTTGGCGCCATCAGCGACCATTTGATCCCTGCCGGGAAGCCTGCACCACCACGACCTTTTACGGTTGCAGCCTTTACAACTTCCAGCACTTCTTTCGGTGTCATAGACAGGGCTTTTTTAAAGCCTGCATAGCCTTCAAGCGCTTCGTAGTCATCAACGTGACGGACATTTGCTTGTTTGCTTAGACGCCAAGTCAGTGGATGCGTTTCCGGGTTACCGTCGCCATAAATTGGTTTTGGTTCGGTATTCATACATACTTCTCCAATAACTGTTTAATTGATGTCACTTCCACGAGACCGTGAGTGTCTTCATCAATCATGAGGGTTGGACCTTTGTCACAGTTACCTAGGCAGCAAATTGGAAGCAAGGTAAAACGGCCATCCGCTGTGGTTTGGCCGAACTGGATACCCAATTCACGCTGGAATGCTTCTGCTAAAGTCTCCGCACCCATCAAGAAACACGCAATTGAGTCACACAGTAAAATTACGTGACGACCCACTGGCTGACGGTAAATACGGTTATAGAACGTTGCAACCCCTTCCAAATCGGCAAGGCTCATGCTGAGCATTTGCGCGATGGCATTCATTTGAGCATCGTCTACCCAGCCATTACGGCGTTGTACACACTTCAGCGCATCAAGACACGCTGCACGTGGGTACGGGTAATGCCCAATGTGATGTTCAATTTCGTGGATTTCTTCCGAAGTTAAAATCCCTTCAACATTCACACGTGGCTTTTTATCAGTCAAAATCATCATAATGCGTTTACCCCTTAGCGATCCACGTCAGCCATTACGACGTCGATTGTCGCTAAATAAATGATTAAGTCAGATACAAGACTGCCGTTAATCACAGAAGGCATTTGCTGTAAATGCGTGAAAGTTGGTGTACGAATACGGGTACGGTAACTCATGGTTGACTTGTCTGAAGTCAGATAATAAGTCGACGCACCTTTCACCACTTCTGCCATCACAGATGATTCACCTGCAGGCATTACAGGACCCCAAGAAACGCTCAAGAAGTGCGTAATCAAGGTTTCAATATCTTGTAATGTTTTGTCTTTTGGTGGTGGAACAGCCAGCGGATGGTCCGCTTTGTACGCACCAGATGGCATATTCTCTAGACACTGCTTAATGATTTTCAGTGACTGTTCGATTTCACGGAAGTGAACAATCACACGAGCATATGCATCGCCTTCGTACTCAACCGGTACTTCGAAGTCGTAATTTTCATAACCGCTATATGGACGGTATTTACGTACGTCAAAGTCGATACCTGTCGCACGCAGACCAGTACCTGTTACACCCCATGCCAATGCAGATTTCGCATCGTACTGAGCCACATTACGGGTACGACCCACAAATACAGAGTTTTTCAGTGCTGCAGTATAGTATTCGTTCAAACGCTTAGGCATCCAGTCGAGCAAGTCTCGAACCAGTTTTTCCCAACCGTTTGGCAAGTCATGTGCAGTACCACCGATCCGGAACCATGCTGGATGCATACGGTAACCGGTGATCGCTTCCACGATGTCATACACTTTCTGACGGTCAGCGAACATATAGAATACAGGGGTCATACCGCCGGCATCCTGAATCGCAGTACCGATGTATAGCAAGTGGTTATTGATACGGAACAATTCCGACATCATGACACGGATACATTGTGCGCGGTCTGGCACAGTAATGCCTGCCAATTGTTCCACACCCATCACATACGGCATGTTTTGAGCACAACCACCCAAATAGTCCACACGGTCAGTATACGGAATGAATGAATGCCAAGTTTGACGTTCAGCCATCTTTTCCACACCACGGTGGTGATAGCCGATATCTGGCACACAGTCTTTCACTTCTTCACCATCCAACTGCAAAATTACACGGAACGCACCGTGCGCAGACGGGTGGTTAGGACCCAAATTCAGGAACATGAAATCTTCATCTGCATTACCGCGCTTCAGACCCCAGTCTTCTGGCACGAAACGTAGATGTTCCTGTTCAAAGTCCTGCTTGGCTTTGTCTTGAATATACGGAGTATATTCAGTCGCACGTGCAGAATATTCTTTACGTAGCGGATGACCTTCCCAGTAGGTTGGCAACAAGATACGACGGAGCATTGGATGCCCTTCGAAATTGATGCCGAACATGTCATAAGCTTCACGCTCATACCAGTTCGCATTTGGCCAGATATTCGTTGCGGTCGGAATATTCAGATCGCTGTCGCTTAATGCAACTTTAATACGAATGTCACAGTTACGCTCTAAAGATAATAAATGATAGAACACTGTGAATTCTGACGCAGGCAAACCGTCACGGTGCGTACGTAAACGCTCATCTACTGCAGACAAGTCGAATAGCATCACGTATGGACGTGGCACGGTACGCAAGAACATCAATACTTCTTGTACACGTGCGCGCTCAACCCAAACTGTCGGGAAATCCTCGAAAGTTGTTTGCACAAAGAAGTTCTCACCAAACTTGGTTTTGAGCTCTTCAATGATGGCAAATGCTGGGCGTGAATCAACTGCTGTTGATTCTGGCATAGCAATGTCAGTTTCAGCCATTGGCTTGGCTTCCTATTTAATACAAATTCAGTCAACCTAAACGACAACTACACCCATAGCGGGTGCACAACAAAAAACCGGTCGTTTAAATTATTTAATTTCATCCATAGAGCGTAAGTTCTTCACAGCCACACGCTGGTCTTTCTTACGGTCACGTTCCGGCATCATCTTTGGCTTATACACTGGCTTAAGATCATCACCGATTACCGCAGACAGCGGACGACGCTCTAATTGAATTTGGTCTTGTAACAGCATTAATGCCTGGATTAATGCTTCAGGACGTGGTGGGCAGCCCGGAACGTACACATCTACCGGAATAATCTTATCCACACCTTGTACGACTGAATAGATATCGTACATACCACCTGAGTTCGCACACGCACCCATTGAAATAACCCATTTCGGTTCAAGCATCTGTTCATACAGACGTTGAATTACCGGAGCCATTTTCACGAAGCATGTACCTGCTACGATCATCAAGTCTGCCTGACGCGGTGAAGCACGGATAACTTCGGCACCGAAACGTGACAAGTCATGTACACCGGTCAAAGTCGTTGCATATTCAACGTAGCAGCAAGATGTACCAAAGTTAAATGGCCAAACTGAGTTCTTACGACCCCAGTTCACTGCTGTGTGCATTACATCCTCTAGGCGAGTCATGAACACATTTTTATTCACTTCTTCTTCTAGAAGCGGATCTTCTACAACGATACGCTCTTGAAGTGGATATTCATCAGCATTCGGATTCGCACGGGTTAATGTATATTTCATCCCGAGTTACTCCTTATCAGAGGGTTGAACTTGTGATTTTTTCACAAGACCAGATGATTGAGCTGGGATTTGACCAGTTGGATCCATAACCAATTCTTCAACAGAGTTGAAGCGCGTAATTTCTGCAAGATCCATATTTGGCGAACCAATTTTAGCTTTGTATCCTGCTGCTTTACGTCTGTCTGAAGGTGCCCAGTTCAGTGCGCCTGTCGATAATTCGTAAACCAAACCAACAAGTAAAACCAAAATAAAGATAGCTGCAGTTGCAAAACCAATCCAACCTACTTCACGAACAGAAGATGCCCATGCATACAGGTAAAGTGCTTCGAGGTCGAAGACTACAAAGAAAATTGCAACTAAATAGAATTTCGCAGACAAGCGGATACGAGCTCCACCTGCGCTGACTACGCCTGACTCAAACTGCTCCTGCTTGGCACGGCCCCATGATTTACCCCCGAGGAGTAATGGGACAGTGAGCATAAAGACGCATAAAAATGTAACGCCGATCACGAAGGCAATAATTGCCCATTCGTATGGAGTAATGGCACTCATGCGGGGATAACTCCTGGCAGGCCGATTTATTAACAAAGAATGTATGTATTGGCCTTCAAATACACCAAACACAAAATTAATCCCGCCAATTGTACCTGATTTTGGATTTCACTTGCTAGTTTATAAGCCTTAGTCTTTTGGATGATTTTTTAGACATTCCTAATTTTATTCTGGCTTTAAGCTCATAGAATCTCAACCGATCGTTTTTTTAAATTAAAGTTTAAATTTCCATTATTTTTTTCTAAACCCAGATAGACTTTTAAAGCTATGCTTAATTAAGCCTCACTCCTTTTACAGTGGCTGGCTACCCACCCAATGAAACGAAACTTATAAAGAATCAATTAAAAACATTTCACCTTTGCATCATGCCTCGAAAAAATCAGTGTGTTTTTAAAAGATGTTTAACATGAATGTTGTCATTCAATTAGAAGCCCCCTTTTCTACCCGCTCTCGGTAAGCCTTAAAAGAGCAATTGTGTATTTTTGCAACACGTCCAACAGTTTGATTCAGATTATGATATTTCTATTTTTAAACACACTATGACATTTATAAAGTAACAATAAGGAGTCCATGCATGTCTCTACGATTTACCCATAAACCTGATTATTTTTTCTTTGCTCAATTATTGATGCGACATGTAGAAAGCTATATCCAAAAACATCAGGATGCCAGCAATGCAATCTTTGACTTAGGGGATATTCATAAACTTTTCCAGACAGACTATGCCTCTTCCAGCATTAACCTGGACGGTATTATGAATATTGCCGATGAGTACAAGCTTGAAACCTTATCTGGTGACCAGAAGCTAATCCAAAGCTATCAGGTAGATGTTAAAAATAACAAGCTACTGATCAACTTCAATTCTGATGCCTTAAACAGCCTGAAAGAAGGCAAGCCACTGATTGAACCGGATGCTACCATCCATGAATAATCCCCTTTAAATAGCCATAAAAAAACGATACTTATGTATCGTTTTTTCTCACCCAAACTCTTATTCTGACTGATCTGAAACTTCAGCTTTTTCCAGTTTTTCAATTGATTTTTGCTTGATTTTTTTACCGTAACGGCTGGCTGGCCAAATCATGATAAAGCGTGCACCACCCAGTGTCGGACTTTGATCGACCTGAATCTCTCCACCAAACCAGTAAGCAATCCGGCTGACAATAGACAAGCCCAAACCATAACCCCCTGAAGCACGGGTACGACTATCATCCAGTCGGGCAAAAGCTTCAAAGATACGGGCGCGGTCAGCTTCCGGAATCCCCGGACCATCATCTTCTACACAGATATACGCCATGCCCTTAGCATCTAGTCCGCCGCTGATCAGGATTTTCTGCTCACAGTAGCGTACTGCATTACCTACCAAGTTTTGAACCACACGATGCAGGTAACGTCGTTCAGCTTCTACGGTTACAGGTACTGGCATTGGCAGCACTTCGACTTCTTTTCCAGTTTTTAGAGCATCTGTTTCGACTGCGACCTGCTCCAACACTTCAAACAGATCAATATCTTCAAATTCAATTGAAGGCATACCCTGTTCCAGTTTGGCATAGGTCATGATTTCATCAATCAAAGTATTTAAGGCCTCAATATCCTTATCGATCTGCTCAACCTGCTGCAAGCGATAATCATAGTCATCTTCATCTGCCATCATTTCTACAGCAAAACGGATACGAGCCACGGGTGTACGCAGTTCATGCGATACGGCACGCATCAATTCACGCTGAGCTTCAATCAGACGCTGAATATGATCCGACATATTGTTATAGCTGGAAGCCAGCGTCGCCATCTCATCACTGCCCTCTACCGGAAGACGCAATGACATGTTCCCGGTTTTCATCTTGTTCAGGGCATAGCTCACTTCACGCAGTTTACGCTGCATTGGCACCAGCAGACCATAAATCCCCAGACTCAAGACAAACAGACTGAGCAAGGTAATCCCGGCAGCTAACTGGAATGGCATCCAGTTAAATAATGGCACTGGCCCCATCACCAGCACTTCAGACGTCGAGCTAGGAATAGGAGAAATGATCGAAATTGTAGTACCGCGAATTGAGGCACTATCACGATATAGGATAATGCTGTGATCTAAACGCAAACGTCCGATCTGCTCGGAATCTAATGGCAGGCTTTGGACATTTTCGATCGAGATTGGATAAGAGAAATAATCCTGAATTCGCTTCAGGTATTCTTTTTCCTGACCTGGGTAGTACACCAGATAATCCAGAATAAAGACCGGTAAAGCCTTCATCTGACGTTCAGTAATATTATCCGCCTTAATATAAAGATAATGACTTGGATCATCGCGTAGCCCAATGACAATATAAGCTACCCCGGTCTTGGCATCCCAACGCACGACTGCCTTACGGTCAGCCAGACGTCGACCTTCCGCCCGGGTAATATCCACTTTACTGGCTTCGACATAGTAGATCGGCAATTCCAACAGATCAGACGCATCTGAAACCCAATCCATCTTTTGCTGCAGATTAGGCTGTCTCGCAACCCCCTCACTGATGATATATGCCATACCATCAGTCAGGGATTCACGATACTCCTGCGCACGCTGGTAGTTGATGATCTGTACCAGTAGATAGCTGAATACTGCCACCAGGACCACAAGCATGACCAGGCCTGCGTATATCCGCAAAAATATACTGTGTTTAAACACCTATTAATTATCCTGTTTATTCAGGCGGCTAAAGGCACCGATTAGATACCGTTAGTTTCTTTGACGAATAGATAACCTTTACTACGTACTGTTTTAATACGTTTTGGATTTTCAGGATCGTCACCAATTTTTGGACGAATGCGCGAGATACGCACATCAATTGAACGGTCTTGGCCGTCATATTCGATGCCGCGTAAACGCTCAAAGATATCTTCACGTGACAGGATGCGACCCGCATTTGAAGCCAGCAGCCACAACAGGTCATATTCTGCACTGGTAAAGTCAACCAGCTCACCATTTAAGGTCACTGAACGACCACCATTGTCGATCACCAGGTCATCAAATTCGATGCGCTGAGCCACTTCATCCTCAGGCACCTTGTCGGTACGACGCAATAAAGCACGAATACGAGCCAGCAGGACACGCGGCTGAACCGGTTTAGCGACATAGTCGTCTGCACCCATTTCCAGACCTAAGACCTGATCCATATCTTCAGTACGTGCAGTCAGCATTAAAATCGGTTGATGATAATGTGGACGAACTTCACGACAGATGGTCAAACCATCAGCACCTGGCAACATGACATCTAGAACCACCATGTCTGGTTGCTCGGCAATAATACGACGAATAGCACGGTTGCCATCCGGCTCTACCCCAACCTCAAGACCATTACGGATGAGGTATTCTTGTGTTAAACGAGCAAGACGCTCATCATCTTCAACAATTAGAATTTTAGGTAACTTTTCTTCTTGGCTCATGTGTTGCCCCTTTATTTGATGGACGTATGCTACGGACGTATCCTTTTGAAATCCAATAGATACGTTTTTAATATGCTTGCAATATACACACGTTTACATTGTAAACAAGATAGCGTTCACCAAACCAATACATCAAAGTAGCATTTTGTAATATTTTATCGTGCACATTTCACTCGAATGTGCATTTAACTACCGTTTGTCGGCTTATTTGCATCGATCAAAGCTAAATCTGAACAAAATGTGACTAGTTGATTCAGGCCTTTTTAGTTATCCACAATGTTATCTATAAGCACTTTTTGCCAGCTTTGATATGCTATGCCTTGCCGGATAAGGCTTATGCAAGAATCAATAAAAATTGGGATCTTTTTGCAAAAGATTAAGATAAAACTTCAGAAAAATATTTAGCAAAATGTCAATATTGATCTACCCTAAATTTTCCCGTATCTTGTGTTCAATTAATTTTATAACCACTAGGTCTTGTGTTTATTCCTCGAACACTGTGGCACGATTTTTGCCCAGTTCAAACGGTCCATAAACATAAAAATAGATGACAATGGAGCTATGCTAACATGAGCGTAATCACGTCCACTCCGGGTCAACTTCAGGTGATTAAACGCACCGGTGATGTTGCCGCTTTTGATGCAGAAAAAATTTCTGTTGCAATTGGAAAAGCATTTTTGGCAGTAGAAGGTCAGCAAAGTGCAGATTCGAGCCGTATACACGACCGTATCGAACAATTAACAGAAATGGTTCTGAATACATTCAAACGCCGTTTACCATCGGGTGGTACGATCCATATCGAAGAAATTCAGGATCAGGTTGAACTTGCGCTGATGCGTACTGGCGAACAGAAAGTTGCACGTGCCTATGTCATCTACCGTGAACAACGTTCTGAAGCGCGCAAACAGTTAGGTGCCAACCATCACCCTACACTGCAAGTGACTGATGCAGAAGGCAAGTTAAAGCCGCTCGACTTAAGCGAATTGACTGCGACTGTAACTCGCGCTGCTGAAGGCCTTGAAGGGATCGACGTACAGGCGATTGTCGATGAGACCGTAAAAAACCTTTATAACGGCGTAAAAGAGTCTGACATCTCTACCACAATGATGATGGCGACTCGTACCCGTATTGAGCAAGAACCTAACTATACTTATGTGACTGCACGTCTGTTGCGTGATGACCTGGTGGCTACCGGTTTAGAGTTCTTGGGTCTATCCACTGATACTAATGAAGGTGATGCACTTGAAACTTTCCTGAAAAAAGGGATTGAGTTAGAACTTCTTTCACCTGAATTGTTAAACTTTGACCTGGCTAAACTGGCTGCAGCGATTCAACCGGAACGTTCAAACCAGTTCACCTACCTAGGTCTGCAAACATTATTTGACCGTTACTTCATCCACTCAGATGGCGTGCGTTTCGAATTGCCGCAATTATTCTTCATGCGTGTGTCTATGGGTCTTGCCCTGAACGAAGACAACCGCGAAGATCGTGCAATCGAGTTCTATAACTTATTGTCTAGCTTCGACTACATGGCGTCTACACCTACCCTGTTCAACTCAGGTACGTTACGTCCACAGTTGTCTAGCTGCTATTTAACTACGATTGATGATGACCTGTTTGACATCTATGGCGCGATGCGTGATAACGCAATGCTGTCTAAATGGGCAGGCGGTTTAGGTAATGACTGGACTCCAGTTCGTGCCCTGAACTCTTACATTAAAGGTACAAACGGTAAGTCTCAAGGTGTAGTGCCATTCCTTAAAGTTGCCAACGATACTGCTGTTGCAGTAAACCAAGGTGGTAAACGTAAAGGTGCAGTCTGTGCATATCTGGAAACCTGGCACCTGGACATCGAAGAATTCCTTGAGCTTCGTAAGAACACTGGTGATGACCGTCGCCGTACCCACGACATGAACACTGCGAACTGGGTTCCTGACCTGTTCATGCAACGTGTATTCGAAGATGCTGAATGGACACTGTTCACCCCTTCTGAAACGCCTGATCTTCACGATTTGACTGGTGCAGAATTCGCTGAGCGTTATGCTTACTACGAAAGCATTGCCAAAGAAACAAATATGTTGCACAAGAAAATCCGTGCAAAAGATTTGTGGCGCAAAATGCTGTCTATGCTGTTCGAAACAGGTCACCCTTGGATCACATTTAAAGACGTATGTAACCTGCGTTCACCACAACAACACGTGGGTGTAGTTCACTCTTCTAACCTGTGTACAGAAATTACCCTGAACACTAGCAAAGAAGAAATCGCAGTATGTAACTTAGGTTCGATCAACCTGGTACAACACGTCCAAGGCGGCAAGCTGGATCGTGAAAAACTGGCGCGTACAGTAAAAACTGCGGTTCGTATGCTCGATAACGTCATCGACATCAACTACTACGCGGTTCCTCAAGCACGTAACTCAAACCTGAAACACCGTCCAGTCGGTATGGGTATCATGGGCTTCCAAGATGCACTATATGAAATGGGTATGGCTTACGGTTCTGATGCTGCGGTTGAGTTTGCTGATGAATCAATGGAAGTGATTTCTTACTACGCAATTTCAACTTCAAGTGACCTTGCTGTTGAACGTGGTACTTATGAAACATTCAAAGGTTCACTGTGGGACCAAGGCATTCTGCCAATCGACTCACTTGACTTGGTTGCGAAAACTCGTCCAGAACGCATGTTTGAAGTGGATCGCACTCAACGTCTGGACTGGGACACTTTACGTGCCAAAGTTCAAAAAGACGGTATGCGTAACTCGAACGTGATGGCGATTGCTCCGACTGCAACTATTTCGAACATTTGTGGCGTGTCTCAGTCAATCGAGCCTACATTCCAGAACCTGTATGTGAAATCTAACCTGTCTGGTGAATTCACAGTGATCAACCCGTACCTAGTACGTGCGTTGAAAGAACGTGGTCTTTGGGATGCGGTGATGGTCAATGACCTGAAACATTTCGAAGGTTCTGTTCAGAAGATTTCTCGTATTCCTGAAGAATTAAAAGCGATCTTTGCGACTGCGTTTGAAGTTGAGCCACGCTGGATTGTTGATGCTGCTTCTCGTCGTCAAAAATGGATCGACCAAGCACAATCTCTGAACCTGTACATCGCTGGTGCAAACGGTAAGAAACTGGACATCACTTACAAGATGGCTTGGTTACGCGGTCTGAAAACCACTTATTATCTACGTGCCTTAGGTGCAACTTCTGCCGAGAAATCAACCATTAACACGGGCGCATTGAATGCAGTTAAACCTGCAACTGTTGCTGCTCCTGTAGTTGCAGCGCCAGTGGTTGAAGAGAAAAAACCTGAAGCACCTGTAGAGGAAGAAGGTTTCACTCAAGCAGCGCCAGTGCCACAAGCATGTTCAATTGACAATCCTGATTGTGAGGCTTGTCAGTAAGTTAGCCGGATTAGGAATCAACCGAGATTTATCTCTTATATTGCGAATTAGCAATGGTTGATTCTTATGAGCGGTTAGCATAAGAACTCACTTTTGCTAATTCGTTATGATTGATTCCGTAAAGGAATAGAACATGTCGAAAAAGCTTAAAGAATTTAAAAAGAAAGTTCGCATTGTACGCAAGGAAATTCAGATTTTTTGCTTCACGTGCTTATTACCTTGCTCAGTTGCAATATTGGTTTCGATAAACCAAGCAAATGAACAAAATATAGAAAATCTTAAGTCAACTACTCAGGTAGTTACTTAATACAAAATCTCCCTAAATCCCCCTTTTACAAAGGGGGACTTCCAAAAATCCAAATAGGTTGATGGAAGCCCCTCCTGAGCTAATTTTCAAGCACTGCTTTGAAAATAAAGCGCAAGAAGGAGGGGTTTGGGGAGGATTTAATATTTAACAATAAAGGAAACCTCAATGCCCCATATGACTCACAATTACATGTTAGGACTTGTAGCATTGATCCTTTCCTTTGCCGTTACCTTCTACGCACCGATTGCTTATTTCTGGTTTAAAGTTCGCCAGCAACAGCGTAAACAAAATAAGTAGTGGGGATTTATCTCTGAACAAATTCAGAGCATTCATCGACAAAACTTAATTTTGTTTACACAAATTGAGCGTATAGTAAGACATCTCAGCACTGCTGGATGTCTAATAAAAGATATAAAGCAACTAGAGAGAATTGATATGTCTATCCTAAGTTGGGACGATTTCGAAGATGATTCGCAAAAACCGGCTGCACCTGAACAGCAGCCTACGCCCGTCGAGCCGAAAAAAACGGCTAATCCGCAGGTGGTATCTGATGCAAGCAACACATCGTCGAATGTGGCAGCTGCACAACCCGCTGCAACCCCTCGAAGCGCAGGATCAAATTCAACCGATTCACTGGCAAGAGCATCTGCTTCCCTAGACCAGCTGGACGTTGCACCTGGTCTTGAAGAACTTGAGATGGGTGCACAGCGTGTACAGGTTGATGATAAACGTATGATCAACTGCCGTGCTGACTTGAACCAGTTAGTGCCATTCAAATACGAATGGGCTTGGCAGAAATATCTGGATGGTTGTGCCAACCACTGGATGCCTCAAGAAATCAACATGAACCACGACATCGCGTTATGGAAGTCTGAAAATGGCTTGACTGAAGATGAACGTACCATCGTGATGCGTTCACTTGGTTTCTTCTCTACTGCGGATTCACTAGTAGCAAACAATCTGGTATTGGCGATCTACCGTCACATCACCAACCCTGAATGCCGTCAGTACATCCTGCGTCAGTCATTTGAAGAAGCGATTCATACGCATGCTTACCAGTACTGTATCGAGTCTTTAGGTATGGACGAAGGTGAAGTCTTCAACATGTACCGCGAAGTCCCATCAGTTGCACGTAAAGCGGCTTGGGGCTTGAAATATACACAATCTCTAAGTGATCCTACTTTCAAAACCGGTACACCAGAAAACGACCAGATCTTGCTTCGCAACCTGATCGCATTCTACTGTGTACTTGAAGGTATCTTCTTCTACTGCGGTTTCACCCAAATTCTGTCTATGGGTCGTCGTAACAAGATGAATGGTGTTGCTGAGCAATTCCAGTACATCCTGCGTGATGAATCTATGCACCTGAACTTCGGTATCGACATGATCAACCAGATCAAGATCGAGAACCCGCATCTGTGGACTGCTGAATTCCAGCAAGAAGTGATTCAGATGATCCTTGAAGGCACCATGCTTGAAATCGAATATGCACGTGACACGATGCCACGCGGTGTATTGGGCATGAATGCCGGCATGATGGAAGAATACCTGAAATTTATCTGTAACCGTCGCTTGAGCCAGTTAGGCTTGCCTGAACAGTTTACTGGTGTGAACAACCCATTCCAGTGGATGTCAGAAATGATGGATCTACGTAAAGAGAAGAACTTCTTCGAAACTCGCGTAACAGATTATCAAACTGGTGGCGCGTTAAGCTGGTAAGAAATATCACATAATATATAAAGTATTATGATCAAAAAAACCGCCTAAAATGGCGGTTTTTTTATTGGATGAATGCTTAATCTATTTCATCTTTTCAACGATTTGTTCAGCTTTTTTCAGATGTGTCGCTACTGCGGTACGGGTTTGCGTCAACATGCTTTTTAATTCCGCATTTTTCGCATTTGGAATCAATTGTGTATCCAAAGTGTTCAAGGCTTTACGATGTACTTCAACCTGACTCATCATATAGTCTTTATCGGCTGCAGATGGCTTGCTCAGGTCAGTAACAATCTTGTCACTATCGCTTTGCAATGCCGTACTGAGATTGCTTGCTTGAGGAGTTAATTTTAAACGGTCTGCCAGAGCCTGGCCTTTTTTCTCATTCGCTGTATGTTCGCTAATCATCATTTGCGCGTACTTACGTGCGTCATCTGTTTTAAGTTTTGGCAAAGCTGTTTTTGCCTGTTTGATTTCACCGTTATTGACCGTACTTACAACCTTAATCACTTGACTCTCGGTTAAATTCATTCGGCTGTCATTTGATGCTTTAGAATTTGCTTGAGCAGCAGTTGAAGATTGCTGATTCATTGCCATTGTTTGACCAGCAGCGAATAGCAATACACCACTCATCGCAACACAGTTAATCATTTTCTTCATTGGAATAGCTTTCATCATGGCACCCTTTAATGTTTTATTAATTAAAATTGCCTTTATAAAATAGGTGAATTCACTTAAAAACAGTGTAATGTTTAAGTTGTTTTATGAGATCAATATATAAGCATTTATTAACTTAAGCAAAGTCTGTTGGGGATTAGTTTCTTATTCAAACTCTACGTAAAAATTCGCAATATATTCATATTGAATAAAATACCAAAATTAATTAAGTTATTGATTTAAATTATTTTTATAAATCTTGGTATATTCTTAGCTTTATTAAATTTACTTCAGTTTTTATTCCCTTGAATCATTCCTTATTATTCAACAAATTAAGAAAATCTAAATTTAACTAAATTATTCGTTATCGGCTAAATCAACTTCTTATTAATCAGAATTTCTAGCTTTAGAGAGTGAAAACTTATTGCCTAAATATTTTTATAAGAGCTTGATCTCAAACTAAATTTACTATGCTACTATCGGTCATATATGAATAATATTTATACAAATCCATAATAGCCAGAAGATAAATAGAGAGGGCTTATGAAAGGTTCCATCCTGGATTTTTCTATTCAAGATAATACGGGTTTTATCACAGGGGATGATAACAACCGCTACAGTTTTAGCGGTGCAGACTGGCGTGGACAACGCCCTCCTTCACGCGGTGACCGGGTTGATTTTATTGTTAACTCAACTGGTCAGGCAGCAGATATTTATCTGGCTTTGGGAAACTCGATTCATCTGGGAGAAAGCATTAGCAATCAGATTAATAAATATTCCAATCTGGATCAGGCTGAAGAGAATTACAGCAGTATCGACTGGTTCGTAAAATGTCTAACCAATTATGCAAACTTTTCAGGTCGTGCACGCCGTAAAGAATTTTGGTTCTTTATGCTGTTTTGTGTAATTTTAGGCATTATTAGTGAAGTCATTGATGCAGTTTTAGGCACCAAACCTTTGGTGAATGGCCTGCTAAATTTAGCGCTTCTGCTCCCAAGTCTGGCTGTAGGAACACGTCGCTTGCATGACATTGGGCGCTCTGGATGGTGGCAATTGCTTGTACTGACAGGGATAGGAGCCATTTTACTCATCATCTGGTGGGCAAATGATACCAAAAAAGAAAATAATGAATATGGTGCTCCTGCCAAGTAATGGAACATTACATATCCCGTCTTGATACGGGATATGTTTATAGATTATTTAATTTAATATCAAAGCAATACGTAGGCAATTCATGCTGCAAGATCAGTTATCCAAACTTCCCAATGCAATATGGGTGCAAATTTATAAAGATAAAATGCAACTGATGGACAATGAGGGCACGATTGTGCAAACAATGGTCCCTCCCGTTCCCTATGCGCATGAACGCAGCATCATTGCCGACTTTAATGCTGCCTCAGACACCCTAAAACAGCTGGTATCTACTTCAATTGTTCAAAAACTTTGGGGCTCTACAACGCTGCTGCAAGTTATGGATATGCCTGAAGAGGGTCTGACAGCTCTTGAACAGCGTGCCCTGCTAGAATTAGGTTATGAAAATAGTGCACAAAAGGTGATTCTGTATGATCCCGCAGGACAGGAAATTACGAAAGCGAGCTTAAGCACCACGTATCCTAAAACCAATCTAAAAATCTTTCTGGTTATCTTAATTGTCGTCATTGCTGCTTCTATCTGGTTTTTAACACTTTAGTTGCCCATGTAAAATTAAAAAATCCCGCATCAAGCGGGATTTTTTAATTGAAGCTCAATAACATCATAAATCTTTATGAATAATCCATTTTAAAAACTTCTGATCAGATTGGATTATATTTAATGATGTCATCCAGCTGTAAAGTTGCACTGTCTACATTCTGCAATATCAGCAAATCAGCGCGCGCAAAGGTGGTATCGGTATCGGAGCCATCACGATCGATCGTCACGACTGTATCATCTCCACGTTGTTCGAGCGTGATATAGTTCCCCAGATTTGACGCATCTACTGCCTGATCACTTAATAATGCAGAGACATCGATGGTATCACCTTCAACTGCATTGAAGTCAGTCCAGGTATCTGTACCATTACCGCCAGTTGCATCAGCATTATTTAGTAAATAATAGATCGCTGTATCTGCTCCTGCACCACCTGTCAGGATGTCATCACCTGCACCACCCTGTAACAGGTTATCTGCTGGATCGTCGGCATAGTTAAGAATCTGGTTTACCTGATCAATATTGATCACCAGATTTGCTGAAGCACTTTCCTGATCGGCCTGTCCCGCATTACGCGTTACCGTATATTCAAATACCTCACTGAGTAATGGGCCCTGTCCTAATGAACTATTGTATTCATAACTGAAATTACCATTTTCATAGAGTTTGAGCTCACCATACGTCCCTTCGATAAGGGTAAAGTTACCTCCTTCATCACTTAAATCGAAAGTTACTGGCTGCCCATTAATCTCAGTTAATACGCCACCCGCCCAATTATCCGCTTGTGTGCCGTCGGCTGAAGTTTCCTGAATATTGCCTGTTGCACGGTAGATTTCTCCATTGACTTCGTAGACTTCAGCAGTGGTTCCACCAAATAGCGTTAATGGATTACTTAAAGCTTCTTGAGCAAGAAGGTCTATTAAGCCATCAACAGCAGGTAAAACACCACCCAGCCCTAAAGTATTTAGCAATGTATTTAATGATCCGAGTAAGGTATTTAAACCAGTCGTCAGGCCTGTATCTTCAAGCACGGTATCTAGCAAAATATCGCTAACTAATGGTTCAACCAGATTATCGAATAATGCCTGGCCTGCACCATCTACTCCTTCTAAAATTCCATTTAGAAGCGCATCTAATGCTGTACCCAATCCTAAGGTAGTTAATAGGAATCCTAATGCCCCGCCTCCATTGCCTGCAAGTAAACTCCCTACGGAGGTATTGTATACATCACCTAATATTGGGCGAACTAGTATGTTATCCAGAGCCAATGACAAAACTGAATCAACTGCTGTGGTTAAAGTATTTATAATTGGTACAGAAGAACCTGTAGTTAAATCCAATAACTCACGAAGTGTCAATTGCTCCAGAATTCCACGAGGATCAGCATTTTGGTCAGTCAAGGTAGCTTCCAGTAGACCTAATACGGTATCTGACACCAGATTATTAACCGTATTATCCCCTAAACTCGCTAGATCTATAGTGGTCAGGATATCTGCTAATTGTGAAGAATCACCATATACAGAGACTTCATAGGTTCCAGCAGGCAGGTCATTAATATCCAGTCTCAATCCTTGAGCATCTGCTACTCCACCCAGCAGCTCCAGTCCCAATGCACCAGCAATCAAGCCGCCTTGACTGGTATTTGCTAAAGCGACTTCAAATTCTTCGCTAGTGGTTGTGTTACGTACCACGAAAGTAAAAGCATTCGCCAAGCTAACCAGATTTTCTTGCTGTACTGCGATCACTACGCTAGAAGTATTTCCCTCAATCGTAAAATCGACCACGGCAACTTCCGAAGTGCCATTGAGCACGTCGATACCACTACTATCACTATATGTTTCCAATACAGTTGCATCTTGTGATCCTTCCAAAATTGCGGACACATTGTCATCGGCAAGATTCAGTAAACGTTCTGAATTATTTACAACTCCATTTGGTAGATCCGCTATAGTAAAGCTTGCGGCATCATTCCCTGCCAAGTCCTGAATTGCATTGTCATCATTTCCAGTAGTTGGATCAGTATATTCGACACTAACGGTCTGCCCAGCTGTAATCACTGGATTGGTAATCATCGTGAGGATATTTCCATCGGCAGCAATATTGATCACATCGACTGTAGTCTGATCTGGAGCTGTACCGATTGTAACGACTAGACTATTTAAAGGTGGTAAATTGTCTGCATCTAGAGTTTCATTAAAACTGAGTTCGATGTTACCGTCAGCATTGACTTCAGCATCAATTAATACAGGGGCTACAGTATCTTCTACTGGTTGCTCTGAGTTATTGTCAACGCCACCCACTGCTACCGCATCAAAACCATCTAGTACATTACCACTGCCATCACGGATTCCCTGACCGTCTCCTGGAGTACTATCAGCATAAGTGACTTCCACTTCCTGACCTTCAGTAATAACAGGATTGGTTACCAGAATGATTTCATTGCCGTCATAGACAATGTCAGTTACCGGAATTTCTGCTCCATCAACCACCACTGTGAAATCAGCAGGCAAAGGATTCGAGGTCGATACATCTTCATTGAAGCTAAGTTCAATATTACCGTCTGCATTGACTTCAGCATCAATAAGAACTGGACTTTCCGTATCTTCTACTGGTTGTTCCGAGTTATTTTCAACTCCCCCAACTCCTACCGCATCAAAGCCATCTAGTACATTACCGCTGCCATCACGGATTCCCTGACCGTCTCCTGGAGTACTATCAGCATAAGTGACTTCCACTTCCTGACCTTCGGTAATAACAGGATTGGTTACCAGAATGATTTCATTGCCGTCATAGACAATGTCAGTTACCGGAATTTCTGCTCCATCGACCACTACTGTGAAATCAGCAGGCAAAGGATTCGAGGTCGATACATCTTCATTGAAGCTAAGTTCGATATTACCATCGGCATTGACTTCTGCATCAATAAGAACTGGGCTTGCCTTATCTACAACGGGTTGTTCTGAATCATTGATCACCCCATTGGGTAGATCCACTGTGCTAAAGCTTGCAGCATCGTTCCCTGCCAAGTCTTGAATCGCATTTTCATCATTCCCAGCAGTTGGATCAGTATATTCCACACTGACAGTCTGACCTGTTGCAATCACCGGACTGGTAATCAGTGTTAAGGTATTTCCATCAGCAACAATATTAATCACATCGACCGTAGTTTGATCTGGTGCGGTACCTACTGTAACGACCAGACTATCTAAAGGAGGTAAATTGTCTGCATCCAGCGCTTCATTAAAATTAAGCTCGATATTACCATTGACATTAACTTCGGCAGCTAAAAGTACAGGCCCACTAATATCCGGATTCTGCACTCCACCCACATCTTCTGAATCCAGATCTTCTAATACATTCCCTTCTAAATCCTTAATTCCCTGATTATCATCAGGTGTACTATCCTGATATTCAACCGTAACTTCTTGTCCGTCCCGGATCTCTGGCTCTGTAATCAGGATAATCTTGTCATCTTGTACAATAATATCGTTGACTGGAATTTCTTCTCCATCCACAACCACTGTGAAATCTTCAGCGCGTGGATTTGAACCATTTATATTTTCATCAAAACTTAGTTCAAGCTGGCCTTCTTCATTCACAATGACGCCGGTTAACTTCGGCGGACTCGTATCCCGATTATCCGAACTACTTCCTGAGGATGAGCCTCCACCTGCCGCTGCCGCAATAGCTCCTAGAGCCAGTCCCCCACCCAACCAAGGTAAAACACCCGCAGCTACGGTTCCACTCTCAGCCAGATCTCCTGTAAGCGGGTGATATCGAATCGTATCGAGCATTACCCCATTTTCATCAGTAAATTCCGCCCAGTACAATTGGCCTTCATGCTCAAAAACGATTCGATTATCATTCACTGCATAAT
Source organism: Acinetobacter sp. YH16031 (assembly GCF_013417335.1). Taxonomy (NCBI): domain Bacteria; kingdom Pseudomonadati; phylum Pseudomonadota; class Gammaproteobacteria; order Moraxellales; family Moraxellaceae; genus Acinetobacter; species Acinetobacter sp. YH16031. The sequence goes on along the minus strand of NZ_VPED01000008.1, from coordinate 62,550 downwards.
CAAAATAATTTTCGATTGTAATGGTTTCACCATTTTTAAAATAGATAACAGCCGAATTACCTTGACGCGTAATTTTTGCCACTTCATCAATCGTGGCATTTACCTTGATCACTGATTTTTCGCTTAAATTCACAATATTAGTATTAATATCCTGAATTAATTCTCCATTCTCTGCCGACAATATCTGTATATTCGCCATATTATTCCCATCCTTTTTTATAATTTATTTATTGCTTAATTAAACGTGAAATACATAGCATCAAAATCAAGGAATAAAAATTTGGAAAATGTTATTTCTAACTTGTTACCAAATATTAGAAACATAGTGAAATGAATAAATTAAAAATTTAATATAAAATTAAGATATTGAATTTTAATATTTTAATTATATTTAAATAACTACATATTAAAATATAGTGAATATGTTTTTGTGAATTATAATTAAATTAGTTCATTAAACTATGACATTGATCACATAAAATACATTATTATATTTATACAAGCATGAAAAATATTAGAACAAAAGTATACAAATAATTAATCAAGTTAACGCAATAAAACAGATTTCTATTCAAAAGGTGAAGTTAAAAATTACTATTAATAATGAATATAAAAAATGCTCCTAAACATAGAAGCATTTTATTTTTTAATGGCTTTGTTGCACAAACCTATCTGTAAAGGCTTTTTCAGCGATATAATTTTCAAATGAAGAAGCCTACACACAAAATCTACCGCACAACCAATTGGCCCGCATATAACCGAGCACTTATGAGTCGCGGAAATATTGCCATTTGGTTTGATCCTGCTACGCAATGGTATGCTCCATCAAAAGGCAAACAAGGGCGAAATCAAACCTACTCCGACGCAGCCATCCAATGCTGCTTAATGATTAAATCCTTATTCCGTCTGTCTTTACGTATGGTTACTGGCTTTGTGCAAAGTCTGATTAAACTTTGCGGATTAAATTGGATAGCTCCAGATTACACCACGCTTTGTAGAAGACAAAAGCATATTGATATTGTAATCAGCTACCAAAAAAGTAGCGATGGGCTGCATCTACTCATGGACTCTACAGGCATGAAGTTTCTAGGTGAGGGCGAATGGAAGCGCAAGAAACATGGACCTGAATATCGTCGCCAATGGCGTAAACTTCATATTGGTATAGATGCTAAAACCCTACAAATACGAGCAGTTCAGCTTACAACCAATAATGTCAGTGATTCACAGGTGCTTGGTGATTTACTTAATCAGATTCCACAAGATGAGCAGATTGACTCTGTTTATACCGATGGAGCTTATGACACCAAGCAATGCCGTCAGGTCATTGCAGATCGGCAAGGGCATGCGGTGATTCCACTTAGAAAAAATGCGAAACCATGGAAAGATACAAAGAGTAGCTCGCTAGAGCGAAATGAATTACTTCGAACAGTTAAGCGTTTAGGCAGGACACTATGGAAAAAATGGTCAGGCTATCATCGGCGAAGTTTGGTTGAAACTAAGATGCATTGCATCAAATTATTAGGAGATAAACTCAGTGCAAGGAGTTTTGATAGCCAAGTGAATGAGATCCATGCACGTGTAGCAGTCCTTAACAGATTTACGGAATTAGGTCGACCACTTACCCAAGTTACGCCTTAAATTTGGCTCAATTAGGGGCGCTTTGCATTTCAAATCTTTGTGCAACAAAGCCTTTTTTAATGAAAATAAAAAAATTATTTTAAATAGTTTAATAAATGACTAAAGTTCTCAATCGTATACTTAGGCTGTGCCTGCTGTAATTCAATTTCTGAGCCATAGCCGTATTTGACTGCAATCGATTCAATCCCATTATGGCGGGCACCAAAAATATCATGCTCACGGTCTCCCACCATAATGCATTGATCAGCCTGTATGCCTTGTTGTTCCAGGATATACTGAATCAGTTCCCCTTTATTAGTCCGGTCGCCATTCAGCTCACTGCCATAAATCTCAGTAAAATACTGGGCCAGATTAAAATGTTCCAGAATCTGTTTGGCATAAATGGTTGGTTTTGCTGTTGCGAGAAACAGGCGATAACCACGGCGTTTAAGTTCCACCAGAGTTTCAGCTACGCCTTCAAAGACGTGATTTTCATATAAGCCAGTCACTGCAAAACGCTCGCGATATGCCATTAGTGCCTGTTCAGCTAGAGTATCATCCGCATCTACATTCAGAATTTTGGCTAGCGAAGCTTTTAGAGGAGGCCCGATAATCCAGTCAATATTCGTGTCTTCACTGATCGGATGACCCACCTTTTCCAGACCATAGCGGGCAGAAGTCGTAATCCCCACTTTTGGGTCAGTTAATGTACCATCCAAATCAATTAAAATATTCTGAATCACACCTTGTCCCCTATGTTTGCAGCCGACATCAATTCATATCGTGAGTATAGCCAGATTTCTCTACGCTAAAGCAATTATTAGGCCATAAAACAAGCCAAGAATGCCCATTTTCAGGGTAATTAATCCTGTATTTTAATCAGATAAAACATTCGAAATTTTGCCTGACAGACAGTTCTTGCAAGTGATAGAAATTAATATCGAGAGTTTGAATAAATTTGCCTATACTAAGGCAATTTTAGTGAATGAAGGACATCATTTTGCGACCTACCGTACTTTGCTTTTCAGGTTTAGATCCTTCAGGTGGAGCAGGCCTTCAAGCAGATATTGAAGCCATCGGTCAAAGTGGTGCTCATGCTGCAATAGCCTGTACAGCCCTGACTATCCAGAACTCACAACAGGTCTTTGGTTTTGAAGCAACTTCAAAGGAATTACTGCTGGCTCAGGCCAATGCTGTGGTAAAGGATCTGCCGATTCGTTGTGTTAAATCAGGCATGCTGGGAACGACTGAAAATATTGAAGCACTGGCAGAATTTCTAACTGCGCATCCGGACTATCAGTATGTACTGGATCCAGTGCTGGTAGCCAATAGTGGTGGCTCACTCGGCAATCAAGCCACACTGGTCAAAGCGTTTAAACAACTGATTCCGCTAGCCACGATTTTAACTCCAAATACAGTCGAGTTGCGCGCTCTAACAGGTGAGCAGGATTTAGATCAAGCCACGCAGAAACTGTTCGAAATGGGTGCCCACGCGATTTTGGTTAAAGGTGGCCACGAAGATACTCCCGACTATATCCAGAACCGCCTATATATTCAGGGTGAATTAATCAACGAAACCCGCTGTCCGCGTCTGGAAGGTGAATATCACGGCTCAGGCTGTTCACTGGCGAGTTTCATTGCCGGACGTCTAGCCTTGGGTGACCAGTTAAAAACAGCTGTACAACATGCAGAAACCTGGTTATTTGGTGTATTAAAAAATGCGGAAATTCCGGTACCGAACGGCCAGCGGATTCCAAAACGTTTCTAATCTCTCCTAAATAAAAAAGCCTGAACGATTCAGGCTTTTTTATGGTGATTTCTTTTCAGGAATGGACAAATAGACGTGATGATCTTGTTTCAATGAAATTTAAAACTTGCGCCTTAACCTGCCAATTTCACAGGACGCAGTTTTTCAGTTTTCTCCTGAACAGGGACAGAAATATGTTGATAATGCAATTGCCACTGATCTTGCTGCTTGCTCAAGACCATGCTGAAGCGACACCACTGTAAAGGAAAATATCGCTCCATCGCCGCATAGGCAATCCGGACATAACCATATACAAAAGCCATATCATTATTGACCTGAATGGTGACCTCCTGCCGTTCAACGCGCATACCATTGTTGCGCATATACGGGCGATACTGTTGCCATGCAGCCTGATAAGCCTCGATCCCTTTCAGCTCGGAGCTAATATCAATCAGACAGACATCTGGTCGGCAAAGTTGACGAATTTCGCTGAATTCAAGTGAACAAATAGCTTGATCCCATTTTTGTAAAAATGTCCTGACTTCCTGAGCCAGACATTCTTCCCCTATTATTTTCATTGAATACCTCTCTATAAGGTTTTATTCAGACTTGAAAACCGAGATTTCAAGCATCTCATCATTTTTCAGTCTTTCTTGTTTTTCATTATTTTTAATTATGTGGATGGGTCCTGGTTTTACCCATCCCCCATATATCAGGTCAAAAGTGTGACCTAATACCTAAAATTACACTATTTTTTTAATCATAGGCAAAATTTTCTGATCAACTGCAATCATCAGGTGAATTTTGACTGATTATTTAAATTTTCATGCTCTAGTTTTATTTATCGTTCTTTATATTTCAAAATCGCTTTGAAACTTCTCAATTTTTTATTTAGTTCTTATATATTCAAGATAAAGAGAGGAACTAAGAAAACTTTATTTCCTAGTCCTCACTTCAATCTAAAAAAATCAAATAATAGCTTTAGTGTAAGTTTCTTTGTCCATTTCCAGAATTTCAACACAGAGCTGAATGTTTAGCCCAGGCTGCGAGACAATGTGCTGCTGCATGACCTGAAGTACTAACTTAGAAATTGCTTGTCGGATGGCTAGACTACGACCAGTCAGGAGAGAAACTTTGGCATGCACATAAGCCTGATCTATCTCCGGCTCCAGTCCAATCACAAAATCCTGCTGTGCAATCGCCCGGCTTTTTAAATCATTCGAGTCATTAATATAACCGGCGTTAAATAAGGCCTGGTGAATTGCCAACATTAAAGGTCGGGTTTCGAGCTGCTGAATATTATCTGAATATTCAATATGAAGATGAGGCATAAAGCATAGATCCAGGCATGATATGGCAATCAGAAGAGATTGATCTTCGAGTTTGAGAAATAAGCATAAACCCTCAAACCCGAAGATCGAAAGCACTCTTTCGTATTAGAACGTATCAGGCTTTTTTCACATATTCAGATTTGAGCTTCATAGCGCCAATGCCATCAATTTTACAGTCAATATCGTGTCCATCAGTTGCATCGGGTAATAGACGAATATTTTTGACTTTAGTCCCGACTTTAACCACTGAAGAAGACCCTTTAATTTTAAGATCCTTAATCACCGTAACTGTATCGCCATCAGCCAGCAGATTGCCATGCGCATCCTTGATCACCACGGTTTCCTCAGTTGCTTCCCCTTCTTTCCACTCATATCCACATTCTGGGCAGATCAACAAGTCACCATCTTCATAAGTATATTCAGACTGGCATTTTGGGCATTGTGGTAAAGCCATAGCAACCTCAACAAAATAAAAAATAAAAGAAAAAACAAAAAATTAAAGCTGAATTATAGCATCTTTGGGGGGGTTCATGCTCAAGCTTTAAAAGGATCTCCCGCTCGACTTAATTAACTGAACTTAACCATCTAAAATATGTGGATTGACCAGCCAGGACAAAAGCTGCAATGACTCCTGCCAGCTTAAATGACATGCAGATGGTGGTACCAGATCCGGATAACCCACCTGAATAATATGCAGACTGGTACCCACAGACACTTTTTCAAAGATGAGTGTGACTTCAATTTCGCCTTTGACCTCAGGTGTAGAAAAGCAATCGGTATAGCGCAGTAACTGATTGGGAATAACTTCATGATAGGTGCCATGTAAATGATGCTGGGTGCCAGTGGCAAAATTGGTCAGGGTGATTTTATAGCTGCCTCCCGGTTTGACTTCGGCATGCTCAACTCTGGCAGTGAAGCCATGCGGTGCCAGCCATTTTGCAATAGCATCTGGATGAATAAAGGCCCGGTACACCCGTTCCGGTGGCGCACTGAATACGCGATGCATTTTTAGGGTATAACTCATTTCAGCCTACCTTTTTTTCTTGTTCTTACTGAAAGATTATTTTTATTTATTATTCGGACGGATCATCCCGATCTCGTCGGCCTCAGTATTTAAATAACTGCCCAACATACTGTACGGCCTAAATATAATTGTTATCTATCTATTTTATAGGATGTATAACAAAAAACTACAGTTGACCCGACCAATACCGCAGGCCATAAAAAACCCGGCTTAACCGGGCTTAAATAAGGAAATTTTGATTAGCTGCTACGCAGTTTGCTTTCACCTTCTTCCGGGTCACCCTCATCATCGTAAACATAGGCCATACAGCCCCAGCCATCGTATTCACCCTGAAATTCAGCAGCAATTCTGGTAAACCATTGTTCCAGATCGACAATATTTTCATAGGTAGGTTGCATATAGACATGAATGGTAATCGTCCATTCCAGCGTATCGCTCTCCTCATCCTGATATAGGCTTATCTTTTGTTCTTCTTTGAGTAAATGCAATGCACATCGGTCAGCCTGCTCTTCACTATTAAAGGCTATTGAGAATTCTATTTCATGGTCGTCCTGCAGATCATCACCATCCTGATACATTTGCCACAGTACATGACCATTTTCATCGTCAGGGAATTTGTCATAATCGCGTGCCATAGAGATATCCTTATTATGATGTTTTATTATTCGATTCAGCTTAACTTATTTTATTTGAATTATCGAGTACAGAATATGAAAAAAAATTAACTTTCTCTAAATAACCAACTGAATTTTATCAATATAAATTTAAGAATTTGAGAAAAAAAGCTGCATTTTCATCTAATTAAAAATACCTGCATATCAATCTGCAGATTAAAAAATTTCATCGGTTGATCTGTCTTTTTTAATTGTAGTTAGGAAGCGATCACTGCAGATGGCTCAGACACTTGATTCTGTCGAAGGTCGAGTAAAATGGCGGCGAATTTAAGCTCTTCCAGACGTAAGTTCAGATAAGACTCCTGAATCATGGCCTGGCTCAAGCTTTGTCCTTTATAGTTCATCAGGCGATAATCATCTTTTAAGGATTGCAGCATTTCTCCCAGATTATGAGTATTTAACTGGGACAAATAGAATTCTGCCCTGCTATTAAATGCCAGACTCAAAATCGCGATGGTGCTCTTGCGCCGGTCTTCATCGACATAGTTACAGCTGGCCACCTGCTGCTGTTCTTTGGCCTGCTCAATTTGTGTTCTGATAGTCAGTAAATGCCGAGCTGCATCAGTATCGTTGTAGCCACTAATGAGCTGATCCAGAAGCTGCGTGACCGGCAGATCAAAACCATGTTGATAGGCCTTGATCTTATGCTCGAGAGCTTCAACTACTTCTTGCAGTCGCTGCTGTTCTTTGGCCTGTTGATAATAAGCCTGTAACACTTTTCGGGCCTGTTGCTCAATATCAGCTTCGGCCTGAGCCTGTAAACTCTGTAAATATGCTTTGACCTGAGCGATATAGGCTTTGAGATCATCCAGCATGATGGAAGCATCAAGCTTGGTTACTTCTACGAAATTTTCGGCCTGCAAGCTGCGGTTAATAATGTATTGTTCGATGTCACAGATATCCTGATATTGTTTATATTTATTCAGTTCAGTTCTGGCACTTCCCAGTTGCATCCGTAGCTGGGTCATTTCATAATTTAATTCATCAACTTGTGTTTCATAATCAGCCAATTTACTGCGTGAATGATCCAGATTTTCCTGTAAGGACTGAATATTGTTTCTTGATAATTTCAGGCTATTGAATACCCGTAGTAATACAAAGATTAAAACACTTGCGAGAACAAAGAGCGCGCCACTTAGCATCATCCTGTCCCTTACCCCTTGCACCATATATAGGCACTAAAAAATTAAAAATTTATGATGTTTTAAAGTTATTCTGCATAATTTAATGATGAGAATCAAAGATAAAAAATGACCATAAATATTTAATATAATTGATATTTTAAATGATTTTTCACCTATAAAACCTTAATATTTTTATGCCTATCAATTTACTTAAAATGAATCTGTTGGTAATAATTGATTAGAGTGGTTTTTATTTTTATATCAAAAGTTATAAGTACAAATTCCGGATAGGCTGAAAATCTTGAGAAAAACCTAATAAAAATAGACAGATCAAACAGTTAAACTAAAGATAAAGTGATAAATCCCCCTTAAATGATTCCTGAAATTTTTCCGGATACACTTTTTTAATTTCAAAAAATCATTACTTGATAAGACATGATTCAGAACATAGTTTTTCTAGAAAACTGCTTAAATTCAACTCCATAATTTTCCGATGATTGAAATAAATTCTGACATTTCTGTTGCAGCTTACTGAAATTTAAATATTTATCAGAATCCATATTCATTTTTTGAATGCTTAAATTTTACTAAAATGGTGCAGGGGCAAGAATTTCAACTTTATGACCACTCAAGGGTTGAGTAAAAGTCAGTTCACTGGCATGCAAGGCCATGCGATTAAGAGGACTACGCGTTGGTTCCGGATGATAAATTTTATCGCCCGTAATCGGATGACCGATATGCAGCATGTGGACTCTGAGCTGATGCGAACGCCCGGTAATTGGCGTTAGCAATACCCGGCTGATGTCTTGCTCAGGCAGATATTCCAGCCGTTGATAGAGTGTTTTGGCAGCTTTACCCAGTTCAAAATGTACCATTTGCCGAGGGCGATTTTCCCAGTCAGTAATCAAAGGTACATCGACACTGCCCTCGGTCTGAATTTCTCCCTGTACCAGCGCAATATAGTGCTTGCTGACCGTACGTGCCTGGAACATTTTACTGACTGCCACTTCAGCATCACGATGTTTGGCAAACATCAGGATGCCAGACGTTGCCATATCCAGACGATGGGTAATTTTGGCATTCGGATAACGCTCTAGTACCCGTAGATAAGCACTGTCATGATGCTCAGGCAAACGTCCCGGAACAGACAACAAACCGGCCGGCTTCTCAATGACGAACAGATCATCATCTTCATACAGGATATGCAATGGATCTTGAGGCGGTGCGTAGACGAAGTTGTCGTTAATAGGCATGTGCTGTAAGCATTCAGGAGAAAACGCGCAAAATAACAATGTCAGGGAATACTGTCAATCCAGCCCTGTTACAGAATCAGTGCCCGACTAAGCTTTGGACGCTGCACTGATGGGAGATACAGAATGACCCGACTGATACTGGGTTTTCAGGCTGTCGAGATCTTCATTTAAAAATGCCATAAGATATTGCTGAACCTGTGACATAGTCAGACTACGGAATGACACATAATCTTTGTTCTTCAGGCTAAACAGTCCCAGAATTTTATGTTGAGCTTCGACTTCAATATCACTTTCCAGCCTGAACTCAAGCTGACCTGACGGCGCCAGTTCATTCAGTGTGATCTGAATTGACTGTTCAGCATCGGAGTCTGTTACGGTAAAAGTGGTAATGGCGGCTTGCATCTGTAATTGTAAAATCCGTAACTGTTGCCAATTGATGGACTTAAAAGTAGAGAGAATTTCTTCTGCCGATAAGCTGCCTAGCTGCTCTGCTTCGTCTTCTTCTTGATGCGGATAACTGATTTCTAATTCATATTTTTTCATGGGACGTGCCCCTTTCTTATATGCAAAATTATCATAGCATTCTGTTTTATTTTTCAAGGATATAATTTGTGAGCAAATATTAAACATATTATACTTTAAATTATTTATATCAAATACTTATAAACAACCGGTGACATTAGAATAGTATTTAAATAAAGGATAATTGAAAGCAATAGGCTGTAAATAAAATAGATTAGATATGTGATTAAAATAGTATTTATTTGAATCTCAAATGAATTTACAGCTATTTAGGAAGAATATAAGTGACTGGGTAAGGAGGGTATTAAGCAGTTTGGAGGAGAAGATTGTTTTTATGAGAGGAGAAAATTTTGAGGGTGTTGGGAAAACATCTTGATGGTTTACTTCAACTATCACTCTTTGTAAGAAATGATCTTATAGCCTATAAACTTTTGGTCTATAGCGTCCTAAGCCGAATCGAGACCTTTTGGGTTCGTACTGCACTCGCGTTTTGCGCCACTCACAGCATGCTACTCTTTTCGATCCCATCACACCCTTGAGATATATAGTAGCCAAGCTGTGGCAAAATTAATTTCCTAAGATTTTTTAATTTTCCCAATTTTTGAAAATATTTTTCTTTAAATATTTTTGAAGAAGAATTTTTTACCTTTTAGCTCAAAATAAAGATCTTTTATTGCAGAAAGAGCAGAATTACTGGAATTTATCTTCATGTAAAACCTCATTCTGCTCTAAATTTTTTAGACCCCTCTATTCAGCTTTCCAGCCATTTAATCCGCCAGATAATAATCCACTGTAGAAACCACACGAACTTTCTTTAGATAAGGCGTATTGCTGTCACGGTCCTCAATGCTAAACAGACCTTGATTGGCAGTCTTGATTTTCCCGAGACGGCTTTGAGAATCCGCTGCAAACTTTTCTGCCACACTGCGGGCATTTTGTGTAGCCTCTTCAATCATCGCTGGTTTAATGTCATTCAATTTGGTAAAGATATATTCCGTTCTTTGCCCAGAATCATCACCACCAAAAGCAATGCCCTTTTTACCCAGAGCGACCAGACGGGTTTGCGCTGCACGGACTGCATCAATATTGTGGGTATAAACCGTAATGGTCTGATGCGCGGTATAACGTAAGGCAACATTGGCATCACCGCCGTATTGCTGGGCATATTTATCTGTAGTGACTGGAGAACCGGTGGTAATTTCTTCTGCCTTAAAACCTTCACCTTTTAAGAAAGCCTGAATTTGCTGGGTTTGCAGCTCCATGGTGTCATACAGTTCTGTCAGATTCTGACTACCGCCACTAAAACGGATGGGCCAGACTGCAACATCGGCTTTAACCTCACGTTCCGATAAACCTTTTACGGAAACAATCCGCTCATACTGTTTAATCTTGACCGCACTATTACCCAGAATGAATCCGGCAATAATCATTCCCAAGCCGATCAAAGCCCCTAAAATCAAGGCGGATTTAAACTGATTCATTGAGCCGAACTCCTTTTCCATATTGTTATTTTGTTTCGAGCATTTTAAGCGTTTAAACTGCTCTGTGTAATGCTGATGCGACTATCAGTTTTATTTATTCTTGGAACTTTGGAAAGTTTTATCTCCTAACTTTTCCCCATCAAATATATGGCAATCAGCGGAACCAGATTGAACAGGAATATCCCGACTTTATAAATGGCCATGCCGCTATAGTGAATGGTATCAAAAGTCGAATCTGAAAGCTGAAACCATCGACCATGTAGTCGTTTTACCCAGTCTCGTGCAAAGACAATGAGCAAGAACCAAAGCATTAAGATACCGTAATTCAAAGCCAATGTATAAAGTAAAAACCGACACCAGAAATCGAGATTCATAGTGATTCCCTGCCTGTAGAGCCATCTATCCTTAAGTTAACAGATTGATCAAATCTTCAGGAACTGCTGATTTGTATCTGTGATCTAAAGGGAAATGGTTTAAATATTTTCAGCTAAAAGTTTCAGTTCTCACTTCCAGCGATCACTTTTTAGCGTACAAACAGATGACGGGTATGATGATTGATATAGGCATTTAAGCCATCACCATACTGGGCCAGCTGTTTCATATTTTCCACATGCTGATAGCCCGCACTGCTATAGCTATAGGTATACACTTTCGAGGTTTTCTTGAATTGAACCCGAATAAACTCATTGCCAATCTCATAATTGGCCACACCCGAGTCATGATTGAGATCAAGATAATGTTGCAATTGAGCAGCCCTAAACATGATAAATCTATAGTTTTACATGGGGTCAAATTGATCAATTTTCAAACAGAATAAATGGTAAAACCCACTGTATAACGGGTTTTAAATGATGCCCAATATGTCTATAAATCTCATTCTGTACAGCACTTATGACAGCCCTCTACTTTTTCCCTCGGCCAGTTCATTCTTGCCCGTTTATAAGCCAGATCATAATTAGCAAAATATCCAATCAGAATCTGGTCATTAAATTCTGGCAGGTCTTCACAGCCTCGTGTTGCGTTATGAATATAGTGCACGCCTTGGGCAGACTCTTGTTCATCTACAATAAATTTAATCATTCACAGTTCCCATAATATTGTTTTTATAAAGTTCAACCACAAATAAAACCATAAAAAAATTATGTCTTTTAAAATCCCATAATAAAATTATGTCTTTATTGAATAAAAATCAAGCAATTTAATGAACAAGATGAGGGGTCTTTCTTTAAGCAAATATTTCATTAAAAATTAGTGATAAATATTTATTTATTTGACTTTTATAAGGCGGAATTTTCTAGCTTGTTTTTCTTTTTTAGACGTATCCAGCGGATTGCTAGGATGACTAGTATTACGACCAGCAAGGCAGCTAGCACTGGCAAAAGCAATGACAGAATAGATAACAGAATAGCCCCGATCCACTCTCCGGTTGAGAGTACGGGATTCGCAACACCGCCTGTGGTAGCAGTTGATAGTCCACGTGCTGCAACACTGCTCATTTGCACGGCCCCTGCTGTTCCACCACCGACAATAATCGCTGCGGCCCAAGCTAAAAACTGGGACATTTCTCCACTGCTGGCAGCCATCGTTGTCAAGGTTCCAGCGAGCATGGCTGCAGGCGTTGCAATCGTATCGATGGCATTGTCCACCCAGGGAATATAATACGCAGCGATTTCACAGATAGTCGCGATGGCTAAAGCCAGACAGACTGCCGGCATGGCCAGCCATTCAAAACCGGTTATTGGTTCAAACCAGCCCATCAATGCGGCAATACTCATTATCAGCAAAGGCACAAAAACACGGAAACCGCAGGCTGCACTTAAGCCGATACCGATACATAAACCGAGGATTGTTTCCATGCTGTTTGCCCTTGAGATTTAAGCCATTTTTATGATCCAAATTATACGCTAACAAAAAAGCCCTATCGGGTGATAGGGCTTTTATTTAAAACAGGATCTTCTGTTTTGAATATCGTGTGCTTAGGCAACCTTATCGTTATATTGGGTGCCGAGGCATTTGGTACACGGTGGTAGTCGGTCTGTACCAATTTCTAAGAAGACGCGATGTCCGCATTGAACACAAAAATAGAAACCTGTTCCCGGTTTTGAGCCAGCTGTAACCATCTTTGTTCTCCGTTGTTTTAGAAAATGGTCTAAGCATTATAACTCTGTTGTGATGAATGTCTATTGTCCATTTTTGTAAATGATAGTGTCGTTAAAGCTAAGTGATATTTTTATTTGTGATTTAATGATATTCCGTCGCTGCGCCTAGTCACTTTCACTTTCTATGATAAATAGCTTGATAGCATTGGAATAAATGGAGCTAAGAAAGTATATATAGTGACATGATTAGAGAGAAAACTCATTAGCTCACCATATTGGGAAGTATATTCTGGTGTTCCAATTGAGGTTCCTAATTTTTCAATTCTTAGTTCTAGATCGCTAACTAACTCTTCCTCGATTTCAGATTTTCTCAACGTGCTTAATAAATCTAAAAACTCTTGAGGAATTTGAGAGTTATTAATTTCTTGATGGATAGTGCTGTGATGATTTCCTGAAGCTAAGTTTTAAACATTGCCAGCAATATTAAAATTAAAAATCTGGGTGACTTTTTCTTGAGGAATCGGATTAGAATTCAATGCAGCTTCACCTGCTTGCGGATTTAACAGCTCAATTTCTAAAGCAAAATTTAAGATTTTTGTTTTTACTGTATCTATTATTCCTACTACAGCTGAAGCAGGTATTACTTTCCAAGCTTGCATACAATTATAACCCTCATACATCTTAGAACCGTAATGAGCAATAATCGCTGGATTCCAATCTTGAGTTAAGACCTCACTTTCATTATTTGTTAAACTCTCAAGGGTTGCAATAGGGCTAAAAAAATATGCTTTTGATAAACTTTTTTGAAGTTGCTCTGGCAAACTGTAAGTCAACATATCTGCATTATTTAAAGCACTTCCAAAAGCACCTGCAAAATGGCCTTTTGAATTAACATTTAAGATTCTATAGTCAGGTACATTTTTTGGGTCTTGTGGATAGCCTTGCAATTCGAAGCTAATCCAATTCTTAAAATCTTCATTACCCAACCTATAAGCTAATATTTGACATTTTCTTAATAAATCTGAAATCTTAGCATTTGAGTTTATAGCATCAATTTGTATCTCTCTTAAAAGTGACATTTTTTTCTCTAATCAATTTCAACAACTTTAATCCACCCCAACCCTCCTTTAAAAAAGGAGGGAGTTCCCCTCTTTAGAAAAGAGGGGTTAGGGGAGATTTTTACTAGTAACTAGAAAAATTAAGCCACATTTCCTTCTAAAAAGTCCTGCGCAAAGCGCTGTAATACCCCACCCGCTTCATACACAGAAACCTCTTCTTCCGTATCCAGACGGCAAGTCACTGGCACTTCAATGGTCTGTTTTTTGCCATCTTCAGTCGCACGCTCAATCACCAGAGTCAAAGTTGAACGTGGCGCAATATTACCAATTACGCTATATAGCTCAGTACCATCCAGCTTCAAAGTTTTACGATCTGTACCCGGCTTAAACTCAAGTGGAAGTACACCCATACCGACCAGATTCGTACGGTGAATACGTTCAAAGCCTTCAGCCACAATCGCTTCTACACCTGCCAGACGCACACCTTTCGCAGCCCAATCACGGCTTGAACCCTGACCATAATCTTTACCTGCAACAATGATGAGCGGTTGCTTACGGTTCATGTAGGTTTCAATCGCTTCCCACATACGCATCACTTCACCTTCCGGCTCTACACGCGCTTTAGAACCTTGTTTGATGGTGCCGTCAGAACGTACCACCATTTCGTTATACAGCTTCGGATTCGCCAAGGTTGCACGCTGTGCAGTCAGGTGATCGCCACGGTGCGTGGCATAAGAGTTGAAATCTTCTTCAGGTAAGCCCATTTTCGCCAGATATTGACCCGCTGCTGAATCCAACACAATCGCGTTTGATGGAGATAAATGATCGGTGGTGATGTTATCGCCAAGGATTGCTAACGGACGCATATTTGCAAGGGTACGCGGTGCAGCCAAAGCTCCTTCCCAATATGGCGGACGGCGGATATAGGTACTTTGCGGACGCCAGTCATACAGTGGACTTGCTGCCTGCTCACGCTCGCCCAGATCAAACATCGGAATATAAACTTTCTTGAACTGCTCTGGTTTTACCGATTCTTTCACCAAAGCATCAATTTCTTCATCCGATGGCCAGATGTCTTTCAGGTAAATCGGATTGCCATCTTTGTCTGTGCCTAGTGCATCTTTTTCAATGTCAAAACGGATCGTACCGGCAATCGCATAAGCCACGACAAGCGGTGGAGATGCTAAAAATGCCTGCTTCGCATATGGATGGATACGGCCATCGAAGTTACGGTTACCGGATAATACTGCTGTGGCATACAGATCACGGTCTATAATTTCCTGCTGAATCTTCGGATCAAGTGCACCGGACATCCCGTTACAGGTGGTACAAGCATAAGCCACAATACCAAAGCCCAGTTTTTCCAGATCTTTTAGTACGCCTGCTTCTTCCAAATACAACGCCGCTGCTTTAGAACCCGGAGCAAAAGATGATTTCACCCACGGTTTACGCACTAAACCAAGTTCATTAGCCTTACGTGCCAACAAGCCTGCTGCCACGGTATTACGTGGGTTTGAAGTATTGGTACACGAAGTAATTGCCGCGATGATGATTGCACCATCTGGCATTAAGCCATCCGTACGGTTTTCTACCACACCCGCAATGCCTTTTTCTTTCAGGTCAGATGTTGATACACGCGCATGTGGATTGGATGGACCAGCGATGTTACGGGTGACAGTCGATAGGTCAAAACGCAATACACGTGGATATTCTGCCTGAGTCATTTCTGATGACCACAGGCCAATCTCTTTCGCATAGGTTTCAACCAGTTTGACCTGTTCAGATTCACGACCAGTCAGCGTCAGATAATCAATGGTGTTCTGATCGATATAGAACATGGCTGCAGTTGCACCATATTCCGGGGTCATATTGGAAATCGTGGCACGGTCACCGACTGACATGCTGTCTGCACCTTCACCGAAGAATTCCAGATAAGCACCAACCACACGTTCTTTACGCAGGAATTCGGTTAGAGCTAAAACAATATCCGTTGCGGTAATGCCCGGCTGACGCTGTCCTACCAGTTCGACACCGATAATGTCTGGCAAACGCATCCATGATGCACGGCCCAGCATCACGTTCTCAGCTTCTAATCCACCAACACCGACTGAAATCACGCCTAGCGCATCCGTATGTGGAGTATGCGAGTCAGTCCCCACACAGGTATCCGGGAATGCCACGCCATCACGGTTCTGAATGACTGGTGACATTTTTTCCAGATTGATCTGGTGCATGATGCCGTTACCCGCAGGAATTACATCGACATTTTCAAACGCAGTTTTAGTCCATTCAATAAAATGGAAACGGTCTTCATTGCGGCGGTCTTCTACCGCACGGTTTTTCTCAAATGCATCTGGGTCAAAGCCGCCATATTCTACTGCCAGCGAGTGATCGACAATCAGCTGGGTCGGCACCACTGGATTGACTTTAGACGGATCACCGCCTTGATCGGCAATCGCATCACGCAGACCGGCAAGATCGACCAGTGCTGTTTGCCCTAAGATGTCATGACACACTACACGCGCCGGATACCAAGGAAAATCATGTTCCTGTTTACGCTCAATCAATTGGCGTAAAGACTGTTCTAAAATCGCAGGGTCGCAACGGCGTACCAGCTGCTCGGCCAGCACTTTAGATGTATAAGGAAGTTTGGCATATGCGCCTGGCTGAATATCTTCTACGGCTTGACGCACGTCATAATATTCCAGCTGGGTACCTTGCAACGGTTTCCGGTAGTTATTGTTCATAGCTTGCCTGCCCTCTTTCATTACTCTTTTTATTCATCAAAATATCTTGATGACTTGTTTTTTAATAAAGGCATTGTACGCTGTCGAAAGTCCATTTCCCAAATCTTATAATTTTCAAAAGCTTAAATACTAAAAATGGTATTTTTACCAAAATTACTGACCCATACTTTAGAATTTTGACTCTAAATTGCATTTTTTCTGAAAAATAGGCCTAAATCTGTCTCATTCTTTAGTATGAGATGTTGATAACAGCATAAAAAATAATCAATTTCTTGGAATGAGTTTAAGGATAAATTTCATATGAAATCAAAGCTTAGAATTTTTTAATTTTAGAAATAGCTCATTTAATAAAAAACTGAATCTATATTTTTTTATTTCAGTGTTAAGCATAACTCTTAACCGAAAATGGTAAATTTCATTGCAGATATGGCTCGACGAGTTTAGGCGAAAAAAATCATTTTTCAGGTTAGACATACCCCGAAATAAGTTACATTCTCAATTCCATATATTTTTTAAGACTTTCTTACAATTTTAGAAATACGTTAAATATTTATAGGACAATGATTCATAAACATGAGCTTATAAAACGCATCCCTATCTAAAATACTTTACACACGTCATTTTAGCTTACCGTCTGTCGCCCTCCCCCTAATTTGGTGATAACAGTCTGTATCTCAACTTTGTAAATCTACCCTCGAATTACTTCACAACAACAACACTCATCACAAAAGCACATAAGGGTGATTACAATGATACAACTCGCCATTCTTGGTATCGTTGCTGCAGT
The DNA here is from genome assembly GCF_013417335.1 of Acinetobacter sp. YH16031. NCBI lineage: Bacteria > Pseudomonadati > Pseudomonadota > Gammaproteobacteria > Moraxellales > Moraxellaceae > Acinetobacter > Acinetobacter sp. YH16031. The sequence goes on along the minus strand of NZ_VPED01000008.1, from coordinate 45,086 downwards.
GATCGCTGTACTGGCAGCAAGCTGGAATGGAGGTAAAAATCCCTCCAATCCTAAACCGCCAACTCCCAACAACCCTAACCCACCTACCACTCCCAATAATCCCAACAATCCACAACCTTCTCCAACAGCACCCGATACTTTGATTAGCAATCCGCCCCTATTGCAAAAAAATTCCAAGGGCACCCATGAACTGATCGTCGCTTATAAAACCGGCAAGATTTACAATCCGAGAAATAGTACCTGGGATCAACTGTTCGTCAGAGGTTATCTCACTAATGCCAGCTTGTTTAACAAGAAAAAAGCTGGAGAGTCTGTTGAAGACCTTTTAGTCGGTCCACAGATTCGGGTCAAACAAGGTGAAACCCTGAAAATTAACCTCAATAACCAGCTTCCACCTGAACAGAAAGCCACCTGCCCAGACAAAGTGGATAATGTGAATGATCCACATTGCTTTAATACCACCAACCTGCATACTCATGGCTTCTGGGTAAGCCCTCAAGGCAATAGTGATAATGTTTTCCTGAAATTTAAACCTCAGGAAAAATTTGACTATCAGTACAAAATGGAGCCGAATCATCCGGCAGGAACCTACTGGTATCACGCTCATCTGCATGGCTCAACAGCTATTCAGGTATCGAGTGGTATGGCAGGCCCATTAATTGTAGAAGGCTCAAGAACACCAAAAGTGAAAAATGGCAAAGTCACTGAAACAGGCGATATAGACATTTTATGGAAAGAAAAAAATAGCTATCCAAATGAAAACATCCTATTGTTCCAGCAAATTCAATATCGATGCTCTAACCCTGACCCGGATGTAAAATTTGACACTCCCAATAATTGCGAAGGTAAAGGCTTAGGATTACTTGAAGATTATACAGATATCGCTAATCCTGGCTCTTGGGCCGGCCAGAACTTTTATACGTCTATCAATGGTAAAGTTTTAGGAGAGATTAAAGTTGAACAGAATGCTTTTAATCGCTGGCGCATGATTCATGGTGGTGTACGCGACACCATTGGTTTGATTATTAAAGAACTGCCAAACTCCAGTAAATTTAGCGCCGCAGACACCCTTAAAGCCTGTCTGGCATATCAGGAAGCAGATCCAAAAGAGTTTAATGAGAGTTTAAAAAGCTTACCTGTTTATACGATTGCTCAAGATGGTTTGACCATGACTCAGGTACAGCGCAGAACACTGTCTGTGTTCCAGCCTGGTTATCGTCATGATGCAATGGTTACCTTCCCAACCACCAATAAATACTGTATTTATGACTCCAAATTAAATATTGAGGATGAAGTGAATGCACCGATCCCAACGGGTCAAATTACTCCTCAACTAGCTCCAAACCACCCTTTCAATGCCCAACTACTGGGATGGGTCAATGTACAGGCAAGCAAAACAAAAGCGCAGACTCCTGCCCAGTTCCTGCAAGAGCGCGCGAAAAAAATTGGTTTAAGCAAAGAGATTCAGACTCAGTTATCCAAACTTGATCTTACTGCCTTTACCGATCATCCATCCCTAATGACTCCTGCAATTGACAAGCTGGTCGCTTCCAGACCAAAACAGTACAGTAAATTTGAACTGGCTTTCGCAAATGGTCTTAAATTTGGCTTCCGCCATAAAGAAGATGGTGACTTACTCAGTTTTGGAGATGCATTTGATGGCGAAGGATCAGTCGGTCGGACACATGCCAAAGATCCGGATCGTGAATATGTACGTCAGTTACAAATTGGGCAGACGGATGAATGGGAACTGACGACCGAAGCTTTTGGTGGCCATCCTTTCCATATCCATGTTAATCCATTCCAGATTGTTAAAATCTTAAAAACTGTCACTGGTCCTAATGGCGAATCTAAAGAAGTTGATGTGAGTGAATTAGCGCCTGATGATAATGACACAGATGATGTGCAATATCGTGGCATGAAAGGACAATTCAAAGATACCCTGTTTATCAAGGCGAATTATAAATTTATTCTTCGAAGTCATTACAAGAAATTTGAAGGCGATTTTGTACAGCACTGTCATATCCTCGATCATGAAGATCAGGGCATGATGGAAACGGTACGGGTCTGTGGAGGCAAATTCCCTTGTGATTCACCTCTGCCAACCTCATCCCATCATCACTAAATAGCCACTCCTGGAAAAGCCAACGATCCCGATTGTTGGCTTTTTTGTTTGCCTCTATTAAATGCTTGCTGCACAATAGCTTGATTGATTTTTAGTATTCAAACTGAGGCTGATCATGGCAACATCTCCTGCTTTTACCTTATTTACGCTGAATGGAGTAGATGCGCAAAAATTCCTTCAGGGTCAAGTTACTTTAAATGTCGAAACTCTAGCTGAAAACCTGACTCGCTATACAGCGATCTGTAGCTTGAAAGGACGTATCCAGTTCGGCATCTGGCTGAAAAAAATTAATCCGGAAAGCTTTGAAATTGTCAGCCCTGAAGATCAGGCAGCAGAACTGGCCAGCCACATTAAAAAGTTTGGCGCTTTTTCAAAAATGAAACTGGAACAGGTTGGCCCGATTTATCCAGTCATCAATGACATCCAGACTGATTTTGTTGAAACTGCAACGGATGTTGCCCTTTGGCAACAGCAAGCCATTGCCTCAGGTCAGGCCTGGATTCAGGCGGCTACTGCGACCCTGTTCCAGCCACAGGAATTGCGTCTTCATCAACGTGAAGGCATTCACTATGACAAAGGTTGTTATCTGGGTCAGGAAGTAATTGCACGCTTATGGTTTAAAGCCAAGCCAAAACACTGGCTGCATTTGATTCAAGGTACAGGCGAAGCACCTGCTATTGCAAGCAAGCTGCACAATGACGTCGAAGTAGTCAATAGCATTGGTACAGATGAGGGTTATCAGGCTTTGGTAGTTGCCAAACCTGAAGCATTGGCTGAGCTAGAAGTACAAGTTCTGGAATTGCCTGAAGCTTTAAGTGGTGATGTGGCACGTCCACAATAATAACCTGTTATCTTGATGCAAAAGCCAGAATTCAATTCTGGCTTTTTTATTTTTATTAGGCTAAACAATTAAATAGACAAAGATTGACTGAATAAAACACACCTTAAACCGAGCACGCTTTTATTGATTCACCTCCTCTATGATTCTCAAATAATTTGTAATTAGTCACATATTCAGTATTTACAAAGCCTGAAATCGTCTTATGATGTAGATGAAAACGACAAAAATCGCACCATGGGATTAGGTGTTAGAAAAATTAAGGTTATCGGAACAATGAAAAAATTAGTACTTGCTGCAATTCTTGCAGTGTCCAGCCAATTTGCCCTCGCAAACACTTCAAATGCCCCAGTCGACCCTCAATTTGCCAAAATTGAAGAGATGGTGAATGCCAAGAATTTCAAGGGTGCCTACGATGCTTTAAGCAAACTGGCCAGCCAGGGAAATGCACAGGCTATCTATAACTTAGGCTATTTAACGCAAACTGGCCAAGGCACTGCCAAGGACGAAAAAAAGGCTATTCAGCTATATGAACAGGCCGCCAGCAAAGGTTATGCAGTGGCCAACTATGTACTGGGCAAGAATTATACCGGTGGTACTTTAGGTCTTAAGCAGGATTTGAGCAAAGCCAAACAATACCTGGAACGCGCATCGGCAGCCAATTTCGATGAAGCGACGGTAGATCTGGCTGTACTTTTATTTGCTGAAGGCAAAACAGCTTCTGACCAGCAGGCTTTGAAAAAATTACAGCCTCTTATTAGCAAGGGTAATATGCCGGCCATTCATGCTAAAGCCTTATATGACATCAGCAACGGCTTTAAAACCAAAAATGAAAAGCCAATCCAGCAAGGCTTGAGCAGTATTCAGGATCTGGCGAAAAAAGGCTATGTCCCTGCCCTGATGGCGATTGGCAATATGTTTGCCAACGGTAGCATTGTTGCGCAAAACCTGCCTGAAGCGAAAAAGATCTTTGCGGCCCTAGCACAGGAAAATATTCCTAAGGCCAGAGAATCTCTAGCAGCAGTGGATAAAATGATTGCTGAACAGAAAAAAGCACCTGCCAAAAAAAGTTGATCAGGTCTGATCAAAATAAAAAAGCTCCTGTTGGAGCTTTTTTTATGGGCTATAGATTTATAAACCAGCGTGTTTAACTCCACCACAAAGTAATAAGTCCACTGGCAACCACGAAACCTGCGATAGTACTCATCAATAAAGGGGTTAAGGTTCGCTCATTAAGGACGTATGCTTGTCCTAACATACCAAAAATCGTTGGCATAGGCAGTGCTGCGATCAAAGTCCCGGCATAAATCATTTCCTGACTTAGCTGAGTCAGTCGACTCAGACTTAGATACATCAGGATCGGCATCAGGATATTGCTGGAAAATACCAAATAGAAACTTTGCAGATTCACATATTTCAGGCTCATGCCCACGATTCCGCCACCAATCGCAAACAGCGCCAAAGGTGAGGCAGTCTGTCCAATCATGGCAAAGACCTGGTCCAGATAAATTGGCAAGCGAATTTCAAAAATCGCACAGGCCATACCCAGCATCACCCCCATAAATAAAGGGTTCTTGAACAGCATTAGAATGGTACTTTTCACAAGACTACCCAGATTGGCTTGATGTTGGGTACCGAGTGCAGCCAGGATCAACACCATCGGAATCAGGATCATGCTTTCAATGATGACCACCAATGAGGTATAGGTCATTGCATGCTGTCCCACCAATAAAGTGAGTACTGCTGTACCAATCAATCCGGTATTGGACATCGCTGCCCCCAAGGACAGAACAGCACTATGCGAAGAGGTATTCCGGAACTGACGGTGCATCAGCCAGAAGCTGAAACCATAAAGTAATAAAGTGACAGAGGTATAGACCGCAAAGTATTCAAAATACCAGATTTCATGCAGATCTTTAGAGGCTAAAAACTGGAAGAACAGTAACGGTAAGGCCACTTTGATGACAAAGGCCCCTACCATTTCGACCTGTTCTTTTTTTAGAATTTGACATTTCACACTCAGGTAACCTAGTGCCAATAATAAAAATATGGGCACAATTACCGCAATAATCATATGAAATATCCTGTTGTTTGAGATGCGTTATTATAAGCCTTTCTAAGAAAAAATAGCCTTAAAACGATTCAAACAACTGATTTAAGCCATGCGGTGCAGAACGTAAATATTGTGGAGAAATTGCTATTTTTTCATCCAGCGTTACTGCGGCATGCCAAGGCCAGCGTGGATCATAAAGCAAGGCACGTGCAATCGCGATCGCATCAGCCTGTTTATACTCCAGTATGCCTTCTGCCTGCTGTGCATCGGTAATCAAACCCACAGCAATGACTGGAATATTCACGTCCTTTTTAATCGCTTCAGCAAAAGGGACCTGATAATTCGGATGCACATCAATTTTCTGATCGACGTGTAAACCTGCACTCGAAACGTGAATGTAGACTGCACCCAGTTTCTCCAGAGCTTTGGATAGTTCAACTGAAGATTCTACATCCCAACTTTCTACGCCATCCATCCAGTCCGTTGCTGAGATACGAACACCAATTGGAAAACCGTCTGGTACTGCGGCTTTAATTGCTTCAAATACTTCAAGTGTCAGACGAATACGGTTTTCAAACGAACCGCCATATTGATCCTGACGATGATTTGATAACGGTGACATGAACTGATGCAATAGATAACCATGTGCTGCATGTAGTTCAATTAATTCAAAGCCTGCTTCAACCGCTCTCTTGGCACTGGCTGCAAAATCCTGAATCACTTGCTGGATTTCATCAACACTTAAAGACTTGGGTGGATGTTCATGAGCCTGGAAAGGAATATCACTGGCAGAGACAGTTTGCCAGCCGAGTGAATGATCTGGGGCGAACTGCCCTTTGCCACCCCAAGGTTTATCTGTAGAGGCTTTACGGCCTGCATGTGCAAGCTGTATTGCAAAAGGCATAGGAGAAATTGACTTGACCTTTTGCAATAAGGTTTTGATCTGACTGGCCTGCTGGTCATTCCAAAGCCCTAAATCGGCATAACTGATGCGACCTTCAGGTTGTACAGCGGTGGCTTCCACAATGCAAAGACCTGCACTGGATAAGGCATAATTGGCCCATTGTTGTTCATGCCAGTAAGTGATTTCACCTTGCTCGGTTGCAGAGTACTGACACATCGGGGCAATCACAATTTTATTTTTAAGTTGCAATGATCCAAACTGAACCGGCTGAAATAGTAGTGACACGCGGTATTCCCTCTTTTTGTGAAGTGGCTTTTCAGAACTTTTTACCAAAAAATAAAAAACAGGCTCTGATGAGCCTGTTTATTTATAACGTGATTAAATTCTTTTTAGAAGATCACTCGTGTAGTCAAACCTAACACCAATGCATTATCCACTTGATTGCTAGACCCCGGATTTATAACGTATTGCAGGTTTGGACGTAGCATCAGCCATTTTGTTGCGTTATAGCTGTAGTTGAGTTCGATATTGTATTCGGCACTCGCATCATAAATTGGACGTGAATCTGCAAAGCGGTCATTTACATGTACACGGTTAACCGCTAAACCCAATATATCATTCGGCTGGCTATCCACCAGACCAATATATTTCAGACCCAACTGTTGTGAATTATCTACTTTATTGGTATCACGATCATGCCAGGTAAAGTTAGCGAATGAGTGTAAACCCTGACGGTCATTACCCGTTGAAGTCAATTGCTGCTCTACAGCTAACCAGCCCGCAAAGGTGCGGTTTTTTCCTTCACCTGTCGCAACATCTTTCTGGTTGGCAACATCATCAGCAGTGTTATACATACCGCCTACACGATAGCTGCCAGGCAAACCATTTACCAATGATTTTGGTGTCCAGATTACTTCTGCAGGAATGGTCACACCATCAGCATTGTCGGTATCCAGACTCCAGCCCTGACCTTCGGCTTTGGCATTACCATTATCTGGATTAAATTCATAAACACCGACTTGTACAGCAACTTCAGGATTTAACTGCTGTTTTACACGTGCACCCCATTGTGCGACTGGGGTATTCATCCAGATATTGCCCTGCCATTTACCCATCTGCGCAGCACAAAATGCTGTACTGGCAAAATCACAGGCCATCACGTTAAAGTCCATACCCAGACCCAGACGACCAGCTTTAATGCTCAGGCCTTGATCCTTATAGTTCTTTTCAATTGAAAGTTCGGTTAACCGACTGTCCTGGTTACCACGGCCAAATGTTCCTTGAACATTGGCCCATTGAGCTGCATCACCTTGTAAATCACGTACCGATGTACTTTGTCCCTGACGTGCAGTCGCAACTGCACGAACAGTTACGCCATCCCAGCCAGCCAGTTTTTCCATGTCTAACTGTGTACCTAACCATAACTGTGCAGAAGTTAGAGGATCAGCCCCTTCATTACGTCCGCCATCAGCTAGATACGCTGTATCTGTCAGCAAGTTTGCTTCAAATTTGACACCTTGTTGAGCAAGTTCAGTACGTTTTCCATTCCAGTCACCTAACAGGTACTGTCCTTGAGGATCAAATGCAGATTCAGCCTGAGCGGAGGTCATGGCTGCCATCAATGGCAATAAAGCTAGACTTAACTTTTTCATATAAAACCTAAACATATGGAGAGAGTAAAGGCAGCCTGATGCATGCCCTATATGACTTGATACAGAACGTTACATAACTTTTCACTTAAAAACGCAGCAATTTTTTTATTATTGGTAAAACTTTAAGTTATAAGAAAAGATATTTTATATAACAATAAATTCTACATAATTTATATTTTTCAGTAAGTTAAATACGAAGAATCAACCCATATATTTCCTATTTTTATTATTTGAATCTGAAACCTGCTCAATATTAAAGTTTATTTTTTAACCAAATGTTAAAATATTTTTGAATGTTCTGCTTATAACTTCTATTCAAACAGGACTTGCATTCAGACTTAAAACGCCCAATATTAGCCTCATGATATTAGCTGCTAAGTGTTATGCCTGAATTACCCGAAGTTGAAACCACCAAAACCAGCCTCCTTCCCCTTCTTAATCAGCAAGTGCTAAAAGTTGAAGTGCGTCAGCCTAGTTTACGTTGGCCGATTCCTGATGACCTCGCGCGTCTGCAAGGACAGCGCCTGATTCAGCTTACGCGTCGTTCCAAATATATTCTGGCGCAATTTGAACAGGATACGATGCTCTGGCATCTGGGTATGTCAGGCAGCTTTCGCTTGTGTGAAGCCAATGAAGAATTGCGCAAGCATGATCATCTGATTATCCAGTTTGAAGAGATCCAGCTGCGTTACCATGATCCGCGCCGTTTCGGCTGTATTCTCTGGTTAGATGCTCAATCACAAAGCAAACTGATTGATACGCTTGGGCCGGAGCCATTAAGCGATGCTTTTAATGCCGAATATCTATTTGAAAAACTAAAAAATAAAAACGTTGGCACCAAAGTTGCAATTATGGATAACCATGTCGTGGTCGGCGTAGGCAATATCTATGCAACTGAAAGCCTGTTCAATATGGGTATTCATCCAGCCCAGCCAGCCTCAAGTTTGAGTTTCGAACAGATTGAAAAACTGGTGGTTGAGATCAAGCGTATTTTAAAACAGGCGATTGACTTAGGTGGTTCTACCTTACGCGACTACACCAATGCTATGGGAGAAAATGGTTATTTCCAGCAGACGCTGTTGGCTTATGGCCGTGCAGGAGAAATGTGCGTGAACTGCGAAACGACACTAGAAAATATCAAGCTCGGCCAGCGTGCATCCGTCTATTGTCCTGAATGCCAGCCGCTGAAAAAGGTAAAGCTTTCATCCAAGCGTGTGGCTGCTGTACGAGGTAAGAAATCATGAAGACTGCGATTGTCCGTCATATTCTGGTGAAGGATAAAGATACTGCGGAACAGCTTAAGAAGAAGATTCTGGCAGGTGCAGATTTTTCTAAGATTGCCAAACAATATTCGACCTGTAACTCTGCCAAACGTGGTGGTGAACTCGGTGAAGTAAAAAAAGGCCAACTCGTTCCAGTGATTGATAAACTGGTCTTTACTGCTGCAGAACATGTTCTGCATGGCCCAGTCAAAAGTCAGTTCGGTTTTCATTTGGTCGAAATTAAGTTTCGGATGGATTTTTAATTTTATAAATCCCTCCCAACCTCCCTTTAAGAAAGGGAGGAGTCCCCCTTTGAAAAAGGGGGATTTAGGGGGATTAAAAAAACGGCACACTCAGCGCCGTTTTTTTATTTATCCCTAAAGCTTAAGCTTCCGGACGTTTTTTTAGCTCATCACGGATTTCACGTAACAATGCAATATCTTCCGGAGTCGCTTCAGGTTCAGGCGCTGCTTCTTCTGCTTTATCACGGCGCAGTTTGTTCATCAGTTTCACCAACCAGAATACAACCCATGCCAATAACAGGAAGTTAATGAGAATGGTCAAGAAATTACCATAAGCAAAGACATTCAGACCGGCTGCCTGTGCTTCAGCCAGATTGGTCACATTATTTGGATTATCGCCTAACACGACAAACCAGTTAGAGTAATCAACATCACCACCCAAGATCCAGCTCACGACAGGCATGATGATGTCTTTCACCATAGAATCGATAATTTTACCGAAAGCACCGCCAATGATCACACCCACTGCGAGATCCATGACATTGCCTTTTACCGCAAATTCTTTAAATTCTTGAATAATGCTCATAAAGTCACCAGTATTTTTATACAATTTTGTGATGGATTATACATTAGTTAGGGATTTCTATTTAAAACTAATTTATTAAGTGTATGTAATTTCTACTCAATAAAAAAGCCGCTGAACTGATTCAGCGGCTTTTTTCGTATGAGTGACCAGTCTTATTTAGAACGGTTACGTTTACGTTCGTTTTCAGTCAGGTAACGCTTACGGATACGGATTGACTTAGGTGTTACTTCAACCAGCTCGTCATCTTCAATGAATTCAAGCGCTTGTTCAAGCGTAAATTCAATGTGCGGAACGAGAGTCAACGCATCATCAGTACCAGAAGCACGTACGTTAGTTAACTGTTTCGCTTTAGTTGGGTTAACAGTCATGTCGTCTGAACGTGAGTTAATACCAACGATCATACCTTCATAAACTTCTAACTGAGGTTTAGCGAATAGACGGCCACGGTCTTGCAAGCTGAATAGTGCATAGCCCAAGCAAGTACCTTGAACCATAGAAATCAACACACCATTTTGACGTTTCGCAACAGTACCTTGTTTCATAGGACCGTAGTGCGAGAAGCTTGAAGTCATGATACCTGTACCTGAAGTCATGGTCATGAATTCAGAACGGAAACCAATCAAACCACGTGAAGGAACTGTTGCTTCAATACGGATACGGCCTTTACCGTCAACTTCCATATTGGTCATTTCACCTTTACGGTGACCCATTTGTTCCATTACAGCGCCTTGGTGCTGCTCTTCAACGTCAAACGTTACGTTTTCGTATGGCTCTTGTTTTTCACCATCAATTTCTTTGATGATTACTTGTGGACGTGATACGCCCATTTCGAAGCCTTCACGACGCATGTTTTCAATAAGAACTGAAAGGTGAAGCTCACCACGACCAGATACTTTAAAACGGTCAGGACTGTCAGTATCTTCAACACGTAATGCTACGTTGTGAATCAATTCGCGATCTAGACGTTCACGGATATTACGTGAAGTTACGAATTTACCTTCTTTACCAGCAAACGGTGAGTTGTTTACTTGGAAAGTCATCGATACTGTAGGTTCGTCTACAGAAAGTGCAGGTAAAGCTTCAACTGCTTTTGGATCACAGATTGTGTCAGAGATATGAAGTTCATCAATACCCGTTACACAAACGATGTCACCAGCAGAAGCTGATTCAACATCGATACGCTCTAAACCATGGTAACCCATGATTTTTAAGATACGGCCGTTACGAGTTTTGCCTTCTTTGTCGATTACAGTTACAGGAGTGTTTAATTTCACTGAACCACGTTGAATACGACCAACACCGATAACACCTACGAAGCTGTTATAGTCAAGTGAAGACACTTGCATTTGGAATGGACCGTCAACGTCAACCGCTGGTGGTTCAACGATGTCTACAATTGTTTCGAACAATGGAGTCATGTCTTCAGCAAGTTCTTCTGGAGATGGACCAGCCACACCACGAAGACCTGAAGCATATACAACTGGGAAGTCTAACTGTTCGTCAGAACCACCAAGGTTGTCGAACAAATCAAATACTTGGTCAATTACCCAGTCTGGACGAGCGTTTGGCTTGTCGACTTTGTTAATAATTACGATTGGTTTCAAACCACGTGCGAACGCTTTTTGCGTTACAAAACGAGTTTGTGGCATTGGGCCTTCTTGAGAGTCAACAAGAAGAAGTACGCAGTCAACCATTGACATTACACGTTCTACTTCACCACCGAAGTCGGCGTGTCCCGGGGTATCCACGATATTGATACGGTATTCAGTGTTAGTACGCTTGTCTAACCATTTGATTGCAGTGTTTTTTGCAAGAATGGTAATACCACGTTCGCTTTCAATAGCGCCCGAATCCATTACACGTTCGATCTCGCCTGCGCGATCGCCAAGAGCACCTGATTGCTGTAAAAGTTTGTCTACAAGAGTAGTTTTACCATGGTCGACGTGCGCGATGATGGCAATGTTACGGAGAGTTTTAATATCTGACATGTGAATTCGATACGCCTAAAGTTTGAGGGCAAATTATACAGAAAAATACAAACTTTTGACAGTGACTGTTTGTAGAGAGCGTCAATTTTTTTTCCAATTACTTTTGTAATGACGTGTAACTCGATTAGAATAGCGCCACCCAGCCTTAATTTGCATTGACACATGTCTGATTTTAATCAATCTCCTCCTTCTAAGGATCAACTTGACCTTGTCTACGGCCTTGAAGATCGTCCTAAACCGTTTATCGCATTTTTAGCCGCATTCCAGCATTTATTGGCCATTATTGTCCCAATTGTGACGCCGGGTCTGCTGATCTGTTTGGCACTTGGTGTGTCAAAAGAAGACACCAATATGATTCTGTCGATGTCATTGGTGATCTCTGGTATCGCAACCTTTTTACAATGTAAAAAAGTCGGCCCTTTTGGTGCAGGTCTCCTGATTGTACAAGGAACCAGCTTTAACTTTATTGGTACTATTATCGGTATTGGTTCTGCGATGGTTGCGGCAGGCACACCTGTAGAAGCAGTCATGGCATCTATCTTTGGTGTGGTGATCGCGGGTTCATTCATTGAAATGGGTGTGTCACGGATCTTACCGTGGGTGAAAAAACTGATTACCCCATTGGTAACAGGTATTGTGGTGCTATTGATTGGTCTGACTTTAATTAAAGAAGGCCTGATCAGCATGGGTGGTGGTTATCAAGCCATGGGCGATAAAACTTTCGCCAATGCAGACAACCTCATCATGTCATGTACCGTTTTGGCACTGATCATTTTATTGAACCGTGTGCGTATTACATGGGTAAAAAGTTCTGCCATCCTAATTGCCTTAGTCGTGGGTTACATCCTTGCAGGCTTTATGGGTCATTTAAACTTTGATAGTTTAAAAGATGCGCCACTGGTTCAAATTCCAACACCGATGCACTTTGGCTTAAGCTTCTCTTGGAGCTTGTTTATTCCAATGGCATTCATTTACCTGGTGACTTCACTAGAAGCCATTGGTGATATTACCGCAACATCAAAATTATCGAATCAGCCAGTCGATGGTCAAACCTGGATGAATCGCATTAAAGGTGGTGTATTGGTAAATGGTGCTAACTCCCTACTTGCAGGCTTATTTAATACCTTCCCAAGTTCAGTTTTCGCACAAAATAATGGTGTGATTCAATTGACTGGTGTAGCTAGCCGTTATGTTGGGATATGGATCGCAGCACTCCTTGTGATTCTAGGTCTACTGCCTGCTGTTGCAGGTGTGATCCAAGCCGTTCCTCAAGCTGTGCTTGGTGGCGCAGTGATGGTGATGTTTGGTGCAGTCGCTGCATCTGGGATTAATATCCTGTCTGGTATTCACTTAGACCGTCGTGCCCTGCTGATCATTGCAATTTCGCTTGCACTTGGCTTAGGCGTTGCACAGGTACCTCAGATTTTGGAACATCTTCCTGAATTATTCCGTAACATCTTTAGTTCCGGTGTTGCGACAGGCGGTATTGCTGCCCTCATATTGAATATTGTACTTCCTGAAGTAAAGAAGTAATTTCATGTCCAAAGAACACTGTCTGAGTTGGACTCGGACAGTGTTTTTTCTATTGGAGAGAGATCTATGGATCCTAAAAGCGAAGTTTTATTAAGACAATATGATTATTTGTCTGGTCGCGTATTGCTGGTAAATGCCCCGACCGATGAGCTTCTTGCTGAATGTGGTGAATCTATCCAGCCCTTTGTTTGGACATGGAATTATAATGATTTTCAATATTTCCAGTCACAGCAGGCCCAGGTTCATTTCGGCGCAGAAATTCCTGATCAGGAATTTGATCAGGCGGTTATTTTCGTACCTAAATCAAAAGAATTATTGAATTATCTGATTCACAATATTGCAGCCCGATTAAAACAAGGCAGCAGCGTTTTTCTGGTCGGTGAAAAGAAAGGTGGCGTAGAGCGTGCGGCAAAGCAGCTACAGGCTTATGGTAAACTCATCAAGCTCGACAGCGCACGACATTGCCAATTGTGGCAATTGACTCTAGACTGCACGGTCGAAGCAAAAGCGTTGGCAGATTGGGCACAGACCTATACAGTGGCGACACCAAAAGGTGATTTGCAGATTTGTGCACTTCCAGGAGTATTCAGTCAGGATCATCTGGATGTAGGAACAGCGGTGTTCTTACCCTATTTATCTCAAGTGACCTCAGGTAAGATTGCCGACTTTGGCTGTGGTGCAGGCGTGATCAGTGCTTATTTAGCCAAACTGAATCCTGAGAACCGTATTTTTGCTCTGGACGTGGATGCCTTTGCCTTGGCTTCTACTCAAATGACATTTGAGAAAAATCAACTCATTCCTCAGCAGCTGGAAATTAAAGCTGTGTCAGGTATTGAAGATGCACCGCTCTTTTTACATGCCATTGTCAGCAATCCTCCTTTCCATCAGGGAATCCAGACCAATTATGCGGCCAGCGAAACTTTATGCAAGACTTCGCGTCGTCATCTCAAGTCTGGCGGTGAATTATGGATTGTGGCAAACCGTTTCTTAAATTATCCAATTTTAATTGAACAAAGTTTTGGCCAATGTACAGTCAAAACTGATCAACAAGGTTTTAAAGTGCTCTTCGCCAGCACTCAAAAAAATGCTAAGGAATCATGATGAGCGAAACTCAGAACAGCGTGCAGCTGCAGCGTAAGCTTGGTGCTCGTCATCTCAATATGATCGCGATTGGCGGGTCTATCGGTACAGGTTTATTCCTGGCCTCAGGTGCGACTATTGCCAGCGCAGGCCCGGGTGGTGCACTTCTCGCCTATGCCCTGATTGGCGTAATGATTTATTTCTTGATGACCAGCCTTGGAGAACTTGCGACTCATAATCCGACCTCGGGCGCATTCTTTACCTACGGCACCAAATATGTCGAAGGTGGCTTTGGTTTCGCTTTAGGCTGGAACTACTGGTACAACTGGGCGATTACCGTTGCCTTTGAACTGGTTGCCGTACAGTTCATTATGAAATTCTGGTTCCCTGATATTCCGGGCTTTTACTGGAGTGCGATCTTCCTCGCTGTGATCTTTGGGATTAACGCCCTCACAGTAAAAGGTTTTGGTGAATCAGAATTCTTCTTCTCATTAGTGAAGGTACTGGCGATTATTGCCTTTATCATCATCGGGATCTGGATGATTGCCAAGATCATGCTTACACCGGGTGTTTCGGCATTTGCAAACTGGAGCGTAGGTGAAGCGCCTTTTGTAGGTGGTTTCCAAGCCTTGATTGGTGTTGCCATGATTGCCGGATTCTCGTTCCAGGGAACTGAGATGGTTGGCGTAGCCGCTGGTGAATCTAAAGATCCGCAAAAAACCATTCCAGTCGCGATCAAACAGATCTTCTGGCGAATCCTGCTGTTCTATATCGTATGTATTTTCATTATCGGCACATTGGTTGCCTATAATGATCCACGTCTATTACAGGCAGCTGCAACAGAAGATGTTGCCCTTTCTCCATTCACGTTATTGTATGAGAAAGCAGGTTTTGCTTTTGCAGCCAGTATGATGAATGCAGTAATTCTGACAGCGATTCTGTCTGCGGGTAACTCAGGCATGTATTCTTCGACCCGTATGCTATTCGATATGGCGCGTAAAGGCAGTGCACCTAAGCTGTTCGCCCATCTAGATCCACGCGGTGTACCGATGAATGCCCTGTATGCGACCACGGCAATTGCGGCACTATGCTTCCTGACCACATTCTTTGGCGAGCAGGAAGTCTTTAACTGGTTGCTGAATATGTCAGGTATGTGTGGCTTCATTGTCTGGCTCGGAATTGCAATCTCACATTACCGCTTCCGTAAAGGTTATCTAGCTCAAGGCTATCAACTTGAAGGTCTAGCCTATAGAGCTAAATTCTTCCCGTTCGCGCCTTGGTTTGCCTTCATTCTTTGTTCAATTGTTGTTCTAGGTCAGAATTATCAAGCTGTCCTAGATGGTGAATGGTTGGCTGTCCTTTCTACTTATATCGGTATTTTATTATTTCTAGTGATCTGGCTAGGTTATAAGTGGAAATATAAAACTAAACTGGTTTCCTATCAGGAGATGGATGTTAAACCAATGAATATTGAAAAAGACTAATATCTCACCTTTATTAAAAAAGCAGCTCAAGTGGCTGCTTTTTTATATTCTGAAATCAGCTATGACGCATGACAAAATTACGATCATCAATCACGATGACTTGCTGACAAATACCTTCTATTCGACGCTGCTGTTCGAAAACTTCTTTAGACATAGCATTAAAACTATCAAAGAAACTGATCTCTTTTTCATTGATTTCATAAATCAATGAATGGTTCCCCACCCCTTCAAGCGTGTCGTAGAACACGATTACAAAACAGCCTTTATCCACTGATTTTTGAATATCTGTATAAGAAAGTGGATATTCATGAACAGGCAATTTGAGTTCTTGGGCTTTTTGATAAAACTGGATTTCAAGCGGTTGTTTAGCGGGATCAGTTTCTGTAAAAAACTCAACATCGAGTCCCAATGTCTTAAGGGCAACAGCGAGCGCAATACTTGAAGCTCCTAACTCATTATTATGCTGTGTCAATTGCACTAAATCAGGAATATGCAGATCTATTCCATAATGATGAAAAATCATCCAGATCGCATAAATACCACTATTAGCTTCCAGACTTTGTAAGTCTTGAGGAAGTTCTATGCTCATGCTTTAACTCAAAATCAGTTTCGAGCAGCAAGTGTATGCAAAAAACGGCCATAAAAAAAGCGACTCAAAGAGTCGCTTTTTTTTAATCAGTGTTCAATAACGAATTATTGAGCAGCTGGTTGGTCTGCAACTGGTTGTTCAGCTAGAACAGTACGGCTACCAGTGATTGTCGCGAATACACGACGGTTCATAGCACGACCTTCTTTAGTATTGTTGTCAGCAATCGGTTGATCCCAAGCGAAACCTTGAGTAGACAAACGAGATGCATCTACGTTGTATTCGTTAACAAGTGCAGATTTAACAGAGTTAGCACGAGCTAGAGATAAACGTTCGTTCAATGCACGTGGACCAGTGCTGTCTGTGTGACCTTCGATACGAGCAGTTGCGTTTGGATATTCAACTAGCTTCTCAGCAACTTTCGCGATTTCTGGTTTGTATTGGTCTTTGATGTTTGATTTATTCGTATCAAAGAACACGCGAAGTTCCATGTTCAGGTCTTCAGTCAACTCTTGTGGAGCTGGAGCAACTGGAGCAACTGGCTCAACTGGAGCAACTTCTACAACGTCAGCAGCTGGTTTTAAACGGCCACCTAGAACTACGTTAAGACCAGCAAGTGCTGTATAGTTCCAGAATTTTTCGTCGAAGTGGTAAGTACCACGAGCTTCAGTACGTAGCGCTAAAGCATCGTTGATGTGCCAGAATGCACCGATACCAGCATTACCTAGTGTACCTTCTTCTTCAAAACCACGACCAGTACGACCTAAAGCAGCTTCTGAAGCACCGTCAAACTCATATTTGTAGTGACCAGCACCTAACAATGCATATGGTTTGATTTTGCTGTCATAGTTGCCAGTGAACACATCAGAAGTTGCATAGAAATTACCTGCAATGTTCTGACCTTTGTATTCAGCACCTGGTAGATCTCGCATATCGCCTTTAACCTGGCTATATTCAGCTTCAAAACCTAACCATGGAGTTAGTTCAACACCAATTGCAGCACCAACAAATAGATCATCTTCCATTTCACCAGAAGTTGTTAGTTCGCCATCGTCACCGCCATTGTTGTGTTGGGTGTCTTGCCAAGTATAACCTAACATTAATGGAGTAACAGTTACGCCTGCGTTTGCAGCAGCAAAAGGAGCAGCTACAAGCATTGCTAAAGCAATACGACTCATTTTCATGGATTTATCCTCCAGAGATAACAATTGTTGTTCAAGCTCAAGCCTTCTAATAGGCCATTCTGAGATAGGCTTTTTTTACCCCAGTGTTATTTTTAAGCTATTCACTGCGCATCATACAAACACTTTATTATTTTTCCAAGTGCTTGATTAATCTAATCAAGTAAATTATTGACAAAATTACTTACAATTTCCGTTGTAATTCAGTAATTTTTTACTCAATTTTTTGTTGTGAATCGCCTATTGTCATTGCCAATTTATTTTTAAGCGCCTTTTTGAATTTTGAGTAAGGTATTTCTTACTCGCTCAATTAAGCATAAAAAACGCACAATTAATAGCATGTTTCAAATAAAAATAATATATAAATCAGGTAACTCTATGTATAAAAAGATAACAAGAGCGTTCACTATTGTTGAGTTAATTATCTGTATTGCCCTTATCGCAATTGTGGTCACCATTGCTTTGCCTTACTTTCATGATTATCTATCCAAGCAGGAAGCTAAAAATATTCCGATGAAACTTACAGCAACCAATCGTTATGCACGCAGCCAGGCAGCTGTGTTTCACCAGAATATTGTGATTTGTCCCAGTCAAGATTCATTAACCTGTCAAGCAAACCAATGGAATAAAAATTTGCTGGTATTTATTGATAAAAACCGTAATCGTCAAGTCGACAATGACGAACAAATTTTACACATTGAACAACTTAATCTTAAATACGGTAACTTGAGTTGGCGAGGTGCTTTAAGTATGCCGAACGTAACTTATCAAGCCCAGACGGCTTTACCAATTGGATCGAATGGCAGCTTTTATTATTGTTCTACTCACCTTTCGTCCCAGCAACGTATTGTCTTGAATAAAATGGGACATATCCGGATCGAACATCTGGCATCCTGTTAATAAAACCCTAGAGTCTATGATTTATCCAGATTAGGACTTTAATCCTGTACTTTTTTCAATATACTGCTTAGGTTCGAGAAAAAATGATCAAAACTTATAGGGAGATATAACAATGACTGACATCGTAATTGTCAATGGCGCACGTACAGCGATGGGCGGCTTTCAAGGTAGCCTGGCTAGCGTTACTGCACCTGAACTGGGCGCTGCCACCATCAAAGAAGCGATTGCTCGTTCAGGCTTGCAGCCAACCGATATTGAAGAAGTCATTATGGGTTGTGTACTCCCGGCAGGTTTAAAACAAGGTCCTGCCCGTCAAGCGATGCGTAAAGCGGGTCTGCCTGATTCTACAGGTGCCGTCACCATCAACAAATTATGTGGTTCAGGCATGAAAGCAGTTATGCAAGCGGCAGATATGATTAAGGCAGGTTCTGCAACTTATGTGGTTGCAGGTGGGATGGAATCCATGACCAATGCGCCATATGTATTGCCAAAAGCGCGTGGCGGTTTCCGTATGGGTCATGGTGAAATCAAGGACCATATGTTCCTGGATGGCCTGGAAGATGCCGAAACTGGTCGCCTGATGGGCTCATTTGCTCAAGATATGGCGAATACAAAAGGCTATACCCGTGAACAGATGGATGAGTTTGCGATCCGTTCACTGAAACGTGCTCAAACTGCAGTCAACGAAGGTTACTTCGCTGATGAAATCGTGCCAGTCACTGTTTCCACCCGTAAAGGTGATGTCGTAGTTGATAAGGACGAACAACCTTTCAATGCCAATATTGATAAGATTCCAACTCTTCGTCCTGCTTTTGCAAAAGATGGGACAATTACGGCAGCAAATGCCAGCTCAATTTCAGATGGTGCCTCTGCCCTTGTTCTGACTTCAAGCGACAATGCAGCAGCTAAAGGTTTAGCGCCTTTGGCTAAAATCATTGCTTATGCTTCAAACTCCCAGCATCCATCTGAATTCACGATTGCGCCAGTGGGTGCGATTCAGAAAGTTCTGGATAAAACTGGCTGGAAAGCTGAGGAAGTTGACCTTTGGGAAATCAATGAAGCGTTCGCCATGGTCACCATGTGCCCGATGGATGAGTTCAAGCTTGATCCTGAAAAAGTCAACATTAACGGTGGTGCATGTGCACTCGGTCACCCGGTTGGTTCTACCGGTTCACGTATTATCCTGACCTTGATTCATGCATTGAAACGTACAGGTGGTAAACGTGGTATCGCTGCGCTATGTATTGGCGGTGGTGAAGCAACTGCGGTCGCTATCGAACTGATCTAAATCTTTTATAATCAAGTAGCAGGGAGGGCTTTTATAGCCCTCTTTTTATTTTATAAATATTTCATTTTTTTATTATCTGTCCATAAAGTAAATTCTTTTAATTACATTTTCATAAAGCTTCTTTATCAATCAGATTCAATTCAAGGCGTAAATTAAAGGGATTCAAAACAAGAAAAGGAAGCCTGCATGCGACTTAATCACTATCTCAATTTCCAGGGTGAAACCGAAGCTGCCTTTACCTTTTATCGTTCGGTATTTGGTGGCGAATTTTCCAGTCTAACCCGTTATGGAGATACGCCTGGACAGCAAGGAATTGATTTATCAGATGAAGAAAAAAATCTGATTTTGCATATCTCACTTCCAATTAATGAATACACAGAGCTCATGGGCTCTGATATCAATGACAAACTCTGTACTGAAAATACACCAGCATTTAGTAAGGGTACTAATCACTATATTGCGATTATTTTAAGTGCCAATGAACAGGATGAAGCCAAACGACTCTATGAAGCTTTATCGGTGAATGGTCAAATCGAAATGCCTTTAGAAAAAACCTTTTGGGGTGCGCTTTATAGTGCCTTTACGGATCAATTCGGAGTGCAATGGATGATTAACTGCCTACTTGAAGAACGTGCACCCTAAGATTTAAATACAAAAAAGCCTCCATCTGGAGGCTTTTTTAGTTGAAGGTGAATTAAGCCCCAGTTTGATAATTCGGCGTCGGTACTGCTGTAGAAGCTTGGTAAGGATTGGTAAAATCACCCAAACCTGCAGCTGCTTCCTGAATATCTTTACCTTCTTTAATGACAAAAGTATCGAAACCAGAACGCTTCATGTAGTTCAAGACATCTTTGAACACATCACCAGTCGCACGCAGCTCACCCTGGAAACCTTGACGGCGAAGCAATGCAGCAAATGAATAACCACGGCCATCATTAAAACCTGCAAACTCAATAAAAATAGCATCAAGTTGGTCTAGTGGGAATTCATTGGTTTCAGGTGAAGCATCAACCGTTAAGTACAATGCTTTTTTACCAGAAATATTGGCAATCTGGTCTAACTGCTCTACAGTCAGAACTACATCACCCTGTGGCAATACACCATCTTCACTAATTAGCTGGTAAGTGTTATCTGCAATTGTGCCATCTTTAGAGAGCACTTGTAGTGCGGTATTAAGCATATGCGCGCTCCTTGAATGGTTGAATGCCGACGCGACGATAAGTATCGATAAACTCTTCACCGTCCTGACGCAAGTCAAGATAAGTATTCAGAATTTCTTCTACGATATCCGGCACCACTTCTGCAGCAAATGATGGTCCAAGAATATCGCCAATAGAGGCATCATGGTCAGCATTACCACCTAAAGTGATCTGATAGAATTCAGCACCTTTTTTATCTACACCCAAGATACCGATGTTACCCACGTGATGATGACCGCAGGCGTTCATACAACCTGAAATGTTCAGGTCCAGTTTACCCAAGTTATAAATCGTATCCAGATCATCAAAACGGCGTGAAATTGCTTCAGAAATTGGAATGGATTTCGCATTTGCTAATGAACAAAAGTCACCGCCTGGGCAGCAGATAATGTCAGTCAAGAAGCCGATATGCGCACGTGCCAGGTTATGCTGATCCAGCGTCTGCCACAATTCGAACAGGTCTTTTTGTGGTACATCTACCAGCGCAATATTTTGCTCGTGAGTCGTACGCAGTTCACCGAAGGTGTACTTGTCTGCAAGATCTGCAATCAGGTTCATCTCTTCAGTGGTCACATCACCCGGTGCAATACCCGCACGTTTCAATGAAATCGTGACAATACGATAACCTTTCACTTTATGTGCATTGGTATTGATATTGAACCATTGCTTAAACTTCGGATACTGGGCAAACAAATCAGTGAAGTCTTCATCTGCATAATCTTGGTAATCAAATGGAGTAAAGTTTTCATCCATTTTCGCCAAGGTTTCTGCATCAATCTTTAACGTTTTAACAGTATGCGCAAATTCGGCTTCAACTTTTTCAGCAAAAACTTCTGGAGTTAATGCTTTTACCAGAATCTTGATACGTGCTTTGTATTTGTTGTCGCGACGGCCGTGCAGGTTATAGACACGTAGTACCGCTTCAAGATAAGCAATCAGGTCTTCACGTGGCAGGAAGTCACGAATAAAGCTACCAATTACTGGAGTACGGCCCAAGCCGCCGCCGACTTTAATTTTATAGCCGATCTCGCCTGCTTCATTTTTCACGATATAGACACCGATATCGTGAAATGAAGTTGCCGCACGGTCAATCTCTTCCAGCGCAGATACCGCAATCTTGAACTTACGTGGCAAGAAAGCAAATTCCGGGTGGAAAGTTGACCATTGGCGGATCAATTCACACGTTGGACGTGGATCTGCAATTTCACCTGCCACCACACCTGCATACTGGTCAGTGGTAGTATTACGGATACAGTTCCCTGAAGTCTGGATCGCATGCATTTGCACGGTTGCCAGTTCAGCCAGCATATCAGGCACGTTTTCTAGTGCAGGCCAGTTAAACTGGATATTCTGACGGGTTGAAACGTGTGCATAGCCACGATCATACTCTTTCGCCAGATCAGCCACTTTACGAAGTTGTTTAGAATTCATCAGGCCATAAGGTACTGCGATACGCAACATTGGCGCATAACGTTGTACATAAAGACCATTTTGAAGGCGGAGCGGACGGTATTCATCTTCCGTCAATTTGCCCGCTAAATAACGTTCCGTCTGGTCACGGAACTGTGCAACACGTTCATTAATCAGTTGCTGATCGAAATCAGTATATAAATACATGGCGTACAGCTAGTAGTTTCTATTATATCGTCGGCAAGGATAACGACATTGAATCTATCAATAAAATGCTTTTTATACATATTTCATAGCGATTTTATTGATAAGCCTAGCAAACTTTCAATGATATAAAGCTTTAGATCAGCTTCCTCTGATTTTTAACGTGAATGATTTATTTTTTAAATCTTTAGCAGTTTTTTTCATAAACCAAAACGAGAAAGTCGTTCAATTACCACTCTTCGGTTTCGCCTAAAGCCTGACCAATAAATTGATATCGCATAGTTGATCTGGAAAACTTGATCGGGCAAGCCAGTTGGGCTTCGGTTTGCTCCCGCTGATCAGCTTTAACTGGCACCTGCACCACCCATTCACGTTGCTGCGCCAGCTCAGAATGCAGGGCTTCATCAAGCTTCAATACAGGTTCGACACAGAAATCTGCCTGAGAAAATAAGGCTTGCCAGTGAGATAGAGGTTGAGATCTGATTTTGTCGCGAATCGCCTGTTTTACTAAAGCATGATCTTCAGGTGCGAAAGAAGCACCTTTTTCCAGAATAATTGGCAAATCCAGCAATTGTGCCAGACCTTGCATGAATTGAGGCTCCAAACTGCCTACTGACAAATAGCGATTATCCTGAGTCTGATAATAGTCATAAAAGGTACCGCCATTTAAGTAACCGGATTCAATCTGCTGGTGCTGATTACCCGCCAGACTGGCAGAAGCTGCCATATTATTTAATGTCGCCGCGCAATCGGTCATGGAAATATCAATATATTGTCCCTGACCACTGCTCTGCCGCTCAATCACCGCTGCCAGAATGGCAACCAGTGCATGCATAGAACCGCCCGCGACATCAGCAATCTGGATTCCCATTGCCGGTGGTCCGCTTTCGATCCGGCCACTATGCCCAGCAATCCCAGATAAAGCCAAATAGTTAATATCATGCCCTGCCCGATCTTTATATAGACCCGTTTGACCATAACCGGTAATCGAGCAATAAATTAAGCG
This sequence comes from Acinetobacter sp. YH16031, assembly GCF_013417335.1. Lineage (NCBI taxonomy): Bacteria > Pseudomonadati > Pseudomonadota > Gammaproteobacteria > Moraxellales > Moraxellaceae > Acinetobacter > Acinetobacter sp. YH16031. Next base: position 21,565 of record NZ_VPED01000008.1, on the reverse strand, counting down.
TGGATTGAGCGCACTGAGTGTTGGATAATCCAGGCCAAGCCGTTGCATCACACCTGGGCGAAATTGCTCTACGACAATGTCATAATCTGCAATTCGGGATTTGATTTGTTCAATATGTTCGGGATTCTTTAAATCCAGTGCGACAGAATGTTTGTTTCGGTTCAGATAATTATGCGTTGTGGCCTGTCCATGTGCAAAAGGTGGCATTAAACGCACCAGATCAGGACGTGTGGGTGATTCAATATGCACAACTTCTGCACCCATGTCTGCAAGATATAATGTGGCAAATGGACCAGGTAATAATGTAGAAAAATCTAATATTTTCAAACCTTTTAATGCATATGACATTGGAGTTATTACTCTATTTATATCGCTTTTTGCCTCATCATAAGAACATAAATGCCCAAAAACAATGTCATGTTCAGCCATTTACCTTGATAGTTTCGGCAATTTAACATGTAAGAAAATGGTAATTGGATTCTTGTAAATTGCCATTGATTTTTTATTTTTTGTCATTTAGGTCAAATATTAGTGAACATTAAAGAGACTGAAGGATTAAACATGAGTCGTGATACGATCAGTATCCATTTCGTCAATGCAGCCTTATACGGCGTTAAGCGCCTGGGCATGGATGTCGATACTTTATTGTCTCACGTTGGGATTGAAGCCGAGCTTCTGCATCAGCCGAAGGCCCGTATTTCGCCTGAACAATATACCCGTTTTATCAAGATGCTCTGGATGGTGACCCAGGACGAACATGTCGGTTTTGACAAACAGCCGCGTCGTCTGGGCACTTTCGCGATCATGTGTCAGCTGATTATCCATGCCAAAACGCTGGGCGATGCACTCGAGCTTTCTTCACAATTTTACAAACTCTTTGGTGACGACTGGTCTGTAACCCTGGAACGTGACAAGCATGAAGCGCGCCTGGTTCCCCTGATTCCAAATTCGATGGATCCGGAACACTTTATTACTGAAAGCATGCTCATGATCTGGCATGGTCTGGCATCGTGGTTAATTGAACGTCGTCTGCCGCTGGAACGTGTACATTTCAGCTACCCGCGTCCTGCGCATGCAGATGAATACGATGCGCTGTTCTTTGCCCCAGTCATGCAGTTCGATATGCCGCGTACTGAAATTACCTTTGCAGCGGATTATCTGGATCTGCCAATTCGCCAGAATGAAGAAACTCTGGAAGAATTCCTGAAAGCAGCACCTGCTCAACTTCTAGTTAAATTTAAAAATACCAACTCGCTGACTTCTCGGATCCGTGATGTATTGAAGAGCCAGATCGGTGAAGAAATGCCGACCTTGAACGATGTTGCATCAATGCTCTACCTGTCTCCACAAACCTTGCGTCGCCGTCTGGCTGCTGAAGGCAAGAGCTATCAGGGCGTGAAAGATGCACTGCGCCGTGATGCCGCAATTCACTTATTGCTTAATCCGGATTTAACGCTGGAAGACGTGGCACAACAGGTCGGATTTAGTGAAACCAGCACTTTCCACCGTGCTTTCAAAAAATGGACAGGGGTAACACCTGGTCTATACCGTCAGTTACACGGTTACCATTAAAAACCTTGCTCTAAAAATGTATACTTGAAAAGTATCGTTTATTAAGCGCTACAAGCCCCTAGCCCAAGCTCCAGACTTGGGCTTTTTTATGCCCGCTTTTTAATCCATCAAGACTGACCAAATTGCTCAAATGATCTGGTCCGTTCTCGTCATTGCACTTCAAGATTTAATCATTACACTCGAAGCATTAGAACAATTTCAGTAAAGCAAGAAAAGGATATTGTATGAGCGAGGCCTATATTATTGATGCCATTCGCACGCCACGCGGAAAGGGAAAAAAAGACGGATCAATACATGAAGTTAAACCAATTAGTTTACTGACTACGCTCTTAAATGAACTAAAAGAACGCCATAACCTGGATACATCTCAGGTGGATGATATTGTGCTGGGCTGTGTGACACCAATTGGGGACCAGGGTGCAGACATTGCCAAAACTGCTGCAATTGCCGCAGGCTGGGACAACGATGTGGCTGGCGTACAGATCAACCGTTTCTGTGCTTCAGGCCTGGAAGCTGTAAATCTGGCAGCACAAAAAGTCCGTTCAGGCTGGGAAGATCTGGTCGTTGCAGGTGGTGTTGAATCCATGTCTCGCGTTCCGATGGGTTCAGATGGTGGTCCGTGGGCGCTCGATCCGGAAACCAATATGGCTTGCGATTTTATTCCACAAGGTATCGGGGCTGACCTGATCGCGACCATTGATGGTTATAGTCGTGCAGATGTAGATCAATTCGCCGAGCAATCACAAAAGAAAGCGGCAGCAGCTCAAGCGAATGGTCATTTCAATAAATCTATTATTCCAGTGAAAGATAAAGCTGGCGTCGTGATTCTAGACAAAGATGAATTTATTAAACCGACAACAACTGCAGAAGGCTTAAGTGTATTAAAGCCAAGTTTTGCAACGATGGGCCAGATGGGCTTTGATGCTATCGCTCTACAGAAATATCCGGAAGTAGGCTTTGTAAACCATGTACACCATGCGGGTAATTCTTCAGGCATTGTGGATGGTGCAGCAGTCGTATTACTTGCCTCCGAACAGGCAGTCCAACAGCAAAATCTCAAGCCACGCGCCAAGGTATTGGCAACGGCACTGGTTGGTGCCGATCCAACCATTATGCTGACCGGCCCTGCCCCGGCTGCACGTAAGGCTTTAGCCAAAGCTGGACTCACCATTGATGACATCGATCTGTTTGAAGTCAATGAAGCTTTCGCTGCTGTGGTGATGCGCTTTATCAATGAAATGAAAGTTGATCCTGCCAAAGTGAATGTCAATGGGGGTGCCATTGCCATGGGACATCCACTCGGTGCGACCGGTGCCATGATTCTAGGCACTTTATTGGACGAACTGGAACGTCAAGGTAAGAAACGTGGACTGGCCACCCTGTGTGTGGGTGGTGGTATGGGCATCGCAACTATTATTGAGTTGGTATAAGGAGATCAGTATGAGCGCAATTCAATATCAAAAAACTGAAGATCACATTGTCATTCTGACCTTTGATTCTCCGAACCAGTCCGCCAATACCATGAATGCCGACTTTCGCACGGCTCTGGATGAAGTCGTTGCTCAGTTACAGGCTGATGAACAGATCGCCGGAATTATTTTCCGTTCAGCGAAAAAAACATTCTTTGCTGGCGGTGATCTGGATGAGCTGATTCAGGCGACGCCTGAACATGCCACTGAATTCTTCAATATGATTGAAGACATGAAAGCCAAATTACGCTATATCGAAACGTGTGGCATTCCTGTGGTGGCAGCTTTAAATGGCACCGCACTCGGTGGTGGTTGGGAAATCGCTTTATGTGCCCATCATCGTATTGCCCTCAATGATGCCAAAACCAAGTTTGGTTTACCTGAAGTCACTTTAGGCTTGCTGCCAGGCGGTGGTGGTATTGTCCGTATGGTTCGTCTGCTAGGCCTGCAAAATGCCTTACCTTTGCTGATGGAAGGCAAACAGTTCGGTGTAGAAAAAGCCAAGTCTTTGGGACTGGTACATGACACAGCCGACTCACTGGATGAGTTACTAGATAAATCTATAGCCTGGATTAAACAACATCCGCAATCCCAACAGCCTTTCGATGTAAAAGGTTACAAAATTCCGGGAGGCTCTCCTTCTTCGCCTGCCGTTGCACAGATGCTGGCCATTGCTCCTGCGATGCTGCGTGATAAAACCAAGGGCTGCTATCCAGCTCCTGAAGCCATTTTATCCGCTGCGGTTGAAGGCGCTCAGGTTGATGTTGATACCGCACTGAGAATTGAATCGCGTTATTTCACCTATCTCGCTACCGGCCAGATTTCCAAGAATATGATCGGTACGTTCTGGCATGGCATGAATGCCATCAAGTCGGGTGCCAGCCGCCCTAAAGACTTCGCGCCATGGAAAGCCACCAAAGTAGGTGTTTTGGGTGCAGGCATGATGGGTGCTGGTATTGCCTATGTTACTGCCAGCAAAGGCATTCAGGTGGTGCTGAAAGATATTTCGGTCGAAGCTGCTGAAAAAGGCAAAGCCTATAGTCAGAAATTATTAGATAAAAAAGTGGCTCAAGGCCGCTTAACAGCTGAAAAACGTGACCAGATTTTAAGTCTGATTCACACCACAACAGAAGCAGCAGATTTGCAAGGCTGTGACCTGATCATTGAAGCAGTATTTGAAAATCAGGAACTCAAAGCCAAAGTTACTCAGGAAGCAGAGCAATATTTATCAGCCAACGGTGTAATGGCCTCTAATACCTCGACTCTACCCATCAGTGACTTGGCTCAAGCCTCTCAAAATCAGGCGAATTTTATCGGTCTGCATTTTTTTAGTCCAGTCGACAAAATGCAACTGGTCGAGATCATTAAGGGAAAAAATACTTCAGCAGAAACACTGGCCAAGGCATTTGACTATGTGCAGCAGATTGGCAAATTACCGATTGTAGTGAATGACAGTCGTGGCTTCTTTACCAGCCGTGTCTTTGGTACGTTTGTACAGGAAGGATTACGTTTGCTTACCGAAGGGGTGCATCCAGCCCGTATCGAAATGGCTGCGCTGAAAGCCGGTATGCCAGTCGGACCACTTGCTATTCAGGATGAAGTCTCTCTAACACTTTCTGAGCATGTGGCTGCAGAAAGCCGTAAGGCTCTGGCTGCACAAGGCAAAGAACGTCCAAGCACCGATGCAGATGCCGTGATTCAAACCATGATTCATGAGTTTAACCGTAAGGGCAAAGCTGCTGGTGCAGGTTTTTATGATTATCCTGAAGGTGGCAAAAAGCAGCTGTGGTCTGGCTTGGAGCATTGGTATAAAGAAGTGGATATTTCTGAACAGGAAATGATAGACCGCTTCCTGTTTGTTCAAGCGCTGGATACCGTACGCTGTCTGGAAGAAGGTGTGCTGGAGTCAGTGGTCGATGCCAATATTGGTTCAATCTTTGGAATTGGTTTTGCCGCCTGGACGGGAGGTGCAGTGCAGTTCTTGAACCAGTATGGTTTAACCAGGGCCTTGAATCGTGCTGAAATCTTGGAACGTAAATATGGCGAACGTTTCAAAGCGCCACAGTTACTCAAACAGAAAGTTGCTGAAGGCCAGCGTTTTTAAAAACTGAATCTAGAAAAAAAGAGGAGCTTAACTCCTCTTTTTTATTTCAACGCCATAGAATTTCTAAGTTTGATATTATCTCTAAATGACACATTTTGATCTGCTTTCCAGGCAATTTATGTTATAAAGTTACATGAGTTAGACATCCACGATGGGTACATGCATATGACTGATCACAGTTCACCTGAAAAATCACCTTGGGGTTGGAAAGCACTGATTATCTTCTGTATTTTAGGTGGATTATTCATGTTGTTTTTCTGGCTTGCGGTCAGTAATGAACCAGACTACATGCCAAGCCAGCAAAAGAAAGAAAATACCCAGCAGCATGCATTTAAGAATGCACCTGCGATGTCTCCAGAAGCTTTAGCCAAAGCACAGGCTGACCGTGAAGCTCGTCAGGCGACCTCTTCATCTCATCAGACTCATGAGACGAGCGTGGAAGAGCACAATATGTCTGCTGAAGAACATGCACAGATGGACAATGCTAGCCATGACGAAAATACCACTCATGGCCACTAAGCAGTTCCAAGATCAAATTTAAAAAAGCGAGGTTTTCCTCGCTTTTTTATTTTTTAGTCTTTTAAGCTGAGATACATATCTATATGTGGAATGCCACAATCCAGATATTCTTCACCCTGCACGTCAAAACCCAAGTTCTGATAAAAGCCAATCGCATGTACCTGTGAAGAAAGCTTTAGGAATTCACGTTGCTCTGTCTTGGCCTGATCAATCACAGCCTGCATGATATTTTGGCCGATACCCGTACCACGTGCCGACTGCAACACAGCTACACGACCAATACTGTGATTTTTTAATAAGCGTGCAGTTGCAACGGGTTGATCCTGTAAATAAGCCACAAAATGCGTAGAGATTGCATCCTCAGCATCCCATTCATCTTCGGGAGCAATTTGCTGTTCCTGAATAAAAACGGCTTCACGTATCACTCTGGCATCTTGGGCTAACTCATCCCAGCTGCCTGACATGATTTTAAGATTTTTATTGTTTAGCATTTAGAACCAATTCCCTGCTGATCCCACTGGTTATTCAATAACAATTCCAGTGAATGTTTTTGAATTCCATACATCTCTTTTAATGCCTGAATCTGGGCGAGAACAGCCTGATCGGGCTGTCCATAATCCTTCCGTTTGGTCGCCAGAATCATTTTATTTTTACTGGTGTGTTCTAGGGCCACAAATTCAAAGACCTTGGTTTCATACCCATACGCCTTAAGCAATAAGGCACGAATGGTATCCGTCAGCATTTCGGCTTGCTGCCCAGCATGGATGCCAAACTGCAACATTGGTGACAGCACTTTCGGACTCTGTAATTGCGGTCTTAACTCTTTATGACAGCATGGAGCACACATGATGATCTGTGCATTCAAGCGAATACCGCTATGGATTGCAAAATCGGTCGCCACATCACAGGCATGCAGAGCGATCATCACATCGAGACGTTCCGGTTCATAGGTACGCACATCGCCCTGGAAGAAATCCAGCTGGCTAAAACCAGATTGCTACGCGACATTCTGACAGAACTCGACCATTTTCGGATTCAGCTCTACGCCGGTGACATACGGCGTCTGACCATGTTTTTGCATATAATCATATAGCGCACAGGTTAAATATCCCTTACCTGAACCGAAATCGACGATACGTAATCCTTGTTCCTGCGGCTGGATTTGAGCCAGTGCACCTGAGAAAATCTCGACAAATTTATTAATCTGTTTCCACTTACGCGCCATGCTCGGAATGATCTGGCCTTGCTGATCGGTGATTCCTAAATGCTGTAGGAATACACTGTCCTGATCGACATAACGCTGTTTAACCCGGTCATGGCCTTGCTCGGCTTTTGCCTTTGTGGAGGCAGGTATAGCTTTACTTCGTGTCAGCATGGCCTTTTTCTTGTTTTTCTTCAGCTGCAATTCTTCCTGATCAGTAAACAGGTTAGCTTGCTTGCAACAGGCCAATAATTCCCTTACTTGAGTTAAGGCTTCATTCAAAGGATAGTTTTTAGTGACATCCTGAGTCTTGTATCGATAGATACAGCTCAAGACTTTCTGCTCATTGAGCGAAATGACTCTAAAGGTTATTTTCTCCAATTGTTCAAGTTCACCTTTATACTGACTTAAGATCAGACGATCAAAATGATCAGTTTCAAAGGCTTGCTGAAAAGCCTCCAAGAATTGTTGCTCCTGAACCGAGAGAGAAGTCGATGTCGACATAAGAAAAACCTGATATGAATTGCTGCTCAAGTTTAATTGTTCTTAACTTAAAAGCAAAATTGAATTATTATACAAGTGTATATTTAAACAAGAATGACAATCATGCAGAATGCTCCCCTAGTTCCAGATTATGATCACAATGAGGAACGGATTAATTACATTAGTCATGGCCTCGGTGCTGCGCTGGCTTTGATTGCCGGTATTTTATTGATTATTAAAGGCTCTTATTTGAGTACCGGACAATGGATTGGCCTTTGGGTCTATGCTTTCAGCATGATTCTGCTGTTTTCCGCTTCGATGCTCTACCATATGTCTACCGCTGCAGACCGACGCTATTTTTACAAAAAAGTTGATCATACGGCAATTTACTACCTGATTGCAGGTACCTATACCCCGTTTCTATCGATTGCGATTCCAACAGCCAAAGCCCAGTATTTACTGATTGCTTTGTGGGTGATTGCTGTACTTGGAACACTATTCAAGTTCATTTTCATCAACCGTTTCCAGAAACTTTCTTTGGTCGCTTATCTGGTCATGGGATGGCTTGCACTACTAGTTATGGACGATATGCAGCAGTACTTAAGTGCTCAATCTTTAACCTTTCTAATCATTGGTGGCTTAGCATACACTGTAGGTGCATTGTTTTACGCTTTAAAAAGAGTAAGATATACCCACGCTATCTGGCACATTTTTGTATTGATAGGCGCAGGATCACATTTTCTGTCTATCTATCTTTACGTGATTTAATCATCTCATTTCTCCATTTCAGTGACCCTGAGCGAGTTGAAACGAGAAGATTGCAGTTGTTTTTTTAAAAAATTACGCCTTTTTTAAAAAGATTACGCTTTTAAAACTAAGTTTTTTATTTTTAGTAAGTGTAAGGTTATTCATGGCGTCTTCAGATTCTATCGCTGTAACAGAAACTACAGCAACCAATTCAAAATTTCGTGTTTTAACAGCAAGTTTAGTAGGCACTACAATCGAGTTCTTCGATTTCTATATTTATGCCACAGCTGCCGTTATTATTTTCCCTTATCTGTTCTTCCCTACAAGTACAGATCCTATGACTGCGACTATTCAGTCGCTGGCAACCTTTGCGATTGCCTTTATTGCCCGTCCAATCGGCGCTGCACTTTTTGGTCATCTGGGAGACCGGATCGGACGTAAAGCGACACTGGTCGCGGCCTTGTTGACCATGGGTCTTTCTACCGTTGCCATTGGTTTATTGCCAACTTATGCACAAATCGGTATTGCTGCGCCATTATTGCTGGCTCTTTGCCGTTTAGGCCAAGGCCTTGGTTTGGGTGGTGAATGGTCAGGTGCGGTTCTATTGGCAACTGAAAATGCGCCAGAAGGCAAACGTGCCTGGTATGGTATGTTCCCGCAACTTGGTGCACCAATTGGCTTCATTCTGGCAACAGGCTCATTCTTGACGCTTGGCGCATTCATGTCTGAAGCAGAGTTCATGCAATGGGGCTGGCGTATTCCCTTTATCTCTAGTGCGCTACTGGTGATTATGGGTCTATGGATTCGTTTGAAACTGCATGAAACTCCTGCATTCCAGAACGTATTGAAAAAGCAGAAAGAAGTGAATGTACCCTTCTTCGAAGTATTCAAAAAGCATTCTAAAATGCTGGTATTGGGTACCATCGCTGCGATTTGTACATTCGTGGTGTTCTACCTGACGACTGTATTCGCATTGCAATGGGGTACCAAACAGCTCGGCTATACACGTGAAGAATTCCTTCAGTTGCAATTAGTTGCAACTCTGTGCTTTGCTGCGTTCATTCCACTTTCAGCGGTACTTGCGGAAAAATTCGGTCGTAAGACAACTTCAATCGCGGTATGTGTGGTCTCTGCTATTTTCGGTATCTTCTTTGCCGACATGCTTGAATCAGGCAGTACGCTGGTTGTGTTCTTCTTCTTATGTATCGGCCTAGCGATCATGGGTCTGACTTATGGTCCGATTGGTACTGTATTGTCTGAAATCTTCCCGACTTCAGTACGTTATACCGGTTCTGCACTGACCTTTAACCTGGCGGGTATTTTTGGTGCATCTTTCGCACCATTGATTGCAACCAAACTGGCAACAACTTATGGCTTGTCTGCAGTAGGTTATTATCTCACAGCAGCCTCTATCCTGTCATTGCTTGCATTCTTGCTGATCCGTGAAACTAAAAATGATGATGTAAACAATCAGATCTAAGGATCATGATAGATTAAGTCATCTCAATCAAAGCTAGCATTTTTATGCTGGCTTTTTTTATGATTTCACAACAAAAACTTGCTACTTCTTTGCGGATATTTCGGGAACAATCAAATAAATAAAGCCAGAGAATGAGGCAGAGTGATGCAGGATCTTATTGAGCAACTTACTCAAGAACAGCTGGTAGATATTGTGATTCTGCTAGAGGATGATAAAAAACTGGACGCCATTCGCTATATCCGGACGCATACAGCTTTAGATGAATCACAGGCGATACAGGTCATTGATGAAATTGTCAGAGAGCATGATCTGGCGCTGAATCGGGACAATAAAGGCAATATTGGCCCACGGTTCACTGATGATGCAGATGAAAATATTCCAGTGGTAACTACACCTTTGGAAGTTCCAGAGCATCCTAATCTCAGTATCGCTAAAGATACTGAGGTGGCTGCACAGCAAGTCGGCAAACGTGTGCCCGGCCGTGAGATTGAAAAGAAAATCTGGATCACCGCAGCCGTGATTTTACTGATTATTATTGTGCTCTGGCTACTGCTTTAACAGCAACGAATGAATCAGTTTTTTTAGACCAATTCGATAATATCAATGGTTGGTGGTACGCGAAAACGGAATGGTACCCCTACCATACCCGTTCCCACGGTCACAAATACATCTGCATGTTCATGCCGGTATAGACCTTTTTTATGGCCCAGAATGGAGACCTTTTTCATCACATAATCCGTCAGCCAAGGTAACTCGACCTGCCCGCCATGCGTATGTCCAGAAAGCATCAATGGTCGTGTTGGCAATTTCGGCACCATGTCCACGGTATCTGGATTATGCGACAGAATCACCCAAGGCTTGTCTTGAGGCAGATCCGGCATTGCGCGCATATCGGTTTTTCCAGCCCAAAGATCCCCTACCCCTAACAGACGAAATTCATCAAACTCGACAATCTGCCCTTCAATATCCATGACCTGATTCACTTCCAGCGCATAACGAAGCAATTCCTGAATCGGAGGGCCAGGATACTGTTCATCATGATTCCCTGTCACCGAATATACCGGCGCATGAATTTCCTTTAAGACAGCCAGCTCCTGTGCCAGTTTATTTTCCGGTTCATAGGTCCAGTCCCCTGCAACCACCACCAAGTCCGGTTTCAGATGGTTCAGCTTATGTACAATCTGTCTTAACTGGCGTTCATGTCCAGAAAACAGACCAATATGTAAATCTGCAATCAGGGCAATCCGTACCGGTTTTTTAAGTTTCTGTTGAGGATTGATTTGATAAGGCGTGGTTTCGACCCGAATCAAATGCGGCTCGATAAACCGTGCATAACTGAGTACGGCACTAATCACGAAAATAAAAATAGACTCATGAATCGAATAGTAGCCCATCCATCCTGCATAAATACTGAAGAACACCAGCGGAATCAGCAAATAGGCCAGATAGAAAGCCAGCAGGTGACAAAATGCTTTAAAGGGATGAATGGTTTCTGTACGCGACTGACTCGACCAGGCCTGATACACTGCCCAAACGGCAAGAATGGCCATGCCTAGATAAAAATAAAAAAGTACGGAACTGGTATCCCACATAGATTTGCCTTGTCGAGTCGAGGAGCTGATTAGTGGCTTTATATTTATCTTTTCATAGCTGGCAATTATACTCAATCCAAATTTTTCAGTCTTTGATGTTTATGGTAAATGCTCCCCACGCTTCCGCTCATTCAAAACCCTCTGGCTTATCAAAAGCTTACCGCTATAAAGCTGGCATTTTACTGAGCTGCAGCCTGGTACTCGGCATTCCTGCTTGCAGTACGCTGCCTCCGCAAACTGAACAGCCTAGCCGGATGGCATTTGAAACGGATACATCGCAAACCAGTCTGGCCCAGATTGTTGAGCCTTTACGTCAGCAGAATATTGGCCTGACCGGTTATCATGTGCTTCCAGATCCGCTCGAAGCACTCGCTGCACGTATCCAGCTGATTAATAAAGCGGAACGCAGTCTGGATCTGCAATATTACATCTGGGATAACGACCGTATTGGTGCACTGGCTCTGCATGCCCTCATTCAGGCAGCAGACCGTGGCGTAAAAGTCCGTTTGTTGATGGATGATAACAATGCCAAGAAAATGGAAGGTATTTATTTGGCACTAGATCAGCACCAGAATATTGAGGTCAAACTGTATAACCCCTACCGCTTCCGTAAATACCGTGCCATGGATATGCTGCTGGATCTAAAACGGATCAACCGCCGCATGCATAACAAAAGCTTTATTGCCGATAACCAGATTGCCTTGATTGGCGGCCGTAACATGAGTAACCAGTATTATAACGTCAGTGACAGTTATCAGTTCTCTGATGTAGATGTGATGTTGGTCGGTGCCGCTTCTGATGAAATCATTCATTCTTTTGATGAATACTGGAATGATGATTATGCCTATCCGGTTCGGCAGATTGTTAATCCTCGTCATCATACGCTACGCTACCCGAGCCTGAAACAGCAGCTGGAAGAATATAGCCATGATACTGCAATCCAGAACTACCTGAATCTGGCCAATCGTTCACAGGCTTTCGATAAATGGCTGGAACACAACATTCAACTTGATTGGGTAGAAGCTGAAGTCGTCAAAGATCCACCAAGTAAAATCAAGTCAAAGGCTAAGACTGAAGATCACTTGAACTTCCAGTTATTACAGCATCTGGAAAAACCGGAAGAAAGTGTGGATATCGTGTCTGCCTATTTTGTACCGGAAAAACAGGGTGCAGAACGTCTCAAGAAACTGGCTTCAGAAGATGTCAAAGTTCGTGTACTCACCAACTCTTATAAGGCCAATGACGTGCCGCTGGTCCATGCTTTTTATGCCAAGTATCGTCAGGAATTGCTAGAAAATGATGTTAAGCTCTATGAGTTTTTGGCGGCTCCAGATGCCGACAACCTGAATGCCAATACTGAAGAGCTGGCACAAAAAGCGAAGGTCAGCTTAAAAGGCCTGAGCCGTTCCAGCCTGCATGCCAAACTGATGGCCATTGACCAAAAACAGGTGTTTATCGGTTCTTTTAATTTCGATCCGCGTTCAGCTTATTTGAATACTGAAATTGGCGTATTGCTAAATAGTCCTAATCTGGCCCGTGCAGTACACGAAACCATGGACAAGAATTTAAGCAAGTATGCCTATAAGCTGGTTCTGGATGCCAACCAGAATATTAACTGGAAAATCCGTAATGCCAAAGGTGAAACAAAGACCTTTAAAAAAGAGCCGGGAATGAAATGGTATCAAAAAGCCTCAATAAAATTCCTGTCGATACTCCCAATCGAAGGTTTTATGTAATGAATATCTCGGAGTATTTCTAATAAAAAAGCCTCTTAATGAGGCTTTTTTAAAACTTTGGCTTGCAACCTTTGCAAACCCTCCAGCATATTTTCATGCACTAGTGCAGTCAGGCTTTCTACTGTATGCCCTTCGGTCGCAATTGCCGGCAAGGCCATCAGATGAGCTGTTACTTTAGGCATTTCCAGAACATTTTGCACATGTTTGGCAAAACTGATGTTCCCAATAAAAGGCGCCACCATATCCAGTTCACCCTGCTGATTTACATAACAGATCAGGCAGATTTGTACCGGACGTTGCGCTTCAATCGCTGCCCCCAGAATACGTCCATAAATTTTTTTAATTGAGCGTCCATCAGATGTGGTCGCTTCAGGAAAAAACAGGACTGGAATATTCTGCTTTAGAAAATCGGTAATCTGTTCACGGATTCTGACCGAATCTCCTGAACCACGCTTGATAAATAAGGTACCACCGCCTTTAGCCAGCTTGCCCAAAATTGGCCAATTTTCAATTTCAGCTTTGGCCAGAAAAAACACTCGCGCGCCTGAACCCAAAACGGCGATATCCAGCCAGGATACATGATTGCTCACCCATAATGCAGGCTCACGTGGAATCACGCCATGGACCTGAACCTCGATATTAAACACCTTGCACAACTGGCGACAGAAATATTGCACATACCGGGTATTGTTCGGGTTATTCGGGTCTTTATATAAACCATGACGGTAAACTAGATAAAAACCCTGGCTGATGGCTGCTAATGCAGAAGTCGTTTTTCTTGTATAAAGAAAGAATTTTGCAAAACCTTGTATCTCAGGTGATTGATTTTGTACAGTCGAGTTCATAAAAAGATCACTAAATCCTAAACAAGATACAGGGAATATCCACGAATTAAACTCATTTTATACTGTTCATGTCCAACTTGCATTGATAATAAAAAACGACCAAGTATATCTATATTTTCAATTTAAATTCATTAAATGAATTAAATAAAATAAATCAATCGAAATATTAGATTAAAAAGGATGCTCATCATGCAAGATGAAACAGTCAAATCAGCTGAGATGATTCGGCCCTTAAAAGTATTAAGCTATATCTTGGGGGGTACCCTGTTATATACGGTGCTGCTCGTAACACTTGCACAACTGTTTGTCACGGCACTTTAAAACAAAGCCCGCTATTTCAGTATCTGTAAAGTTCATTTTCAACTAAAATGAAGTTTTCAACTGGAGATTGGCCTGAGTGGAATATTTTGAGCAACATCAGGGAAAAGAACGCGTCATACTGGTCAGTGTGAGCGTACAAATGCTGGATGACCTTGATGCTGAAGAGTTTCATCTGTTAGCTCAATCTGCAAATGCCGAAATTCTGGAACATCTCTTTGTTCAACGCTTAAAACCGGATGCCAAATTTTTTGTGGGTTCAGGAAAAGCAGAAGAAATTGCTGAACGGGTCAAAGAATTGGATGCCAATCTGGTCATCTTCGATCATGCGCTGACACCTGCCCAAGCACGTAACCTGGAAAATGTGGTGCATTGCCGGGTAGTCGATCGTACCGAACTTATCCTCGATATCTTTGCACAGCGTGCCCGCACCTATGAAGGGAAACTGCAAGTTGAATTAGCACAGTTACAGCATCTGTCTTCACGACTGGTTCGTAGCCGTACCAATCTGGATAGCCAGAAAGGCGGGATCGGTCTGCGTGGTCCGGGTGAAACCCTGCTAGAAACAGATCGCCGTTTATTGCGTATCCGCATGGGACAGCTTAAAGCCAAAATAGAAAAAGTCCGTCAAACCCGTATTCAGGGCCGTGTTGCTCGGCAAAAAGCGGCTGTTCCAACGGTGTCTTTAGTAGGTTATACCAATGCGGGAAAATCTACCTTATTCAATATTCTGGCTGATAGCGATGTCTATGCAGCCGACCAACTATTTGCGACTCTGGACCCAACTTTAAGACGCCTGCAATGGGACGGCGTCGGTAATCTGGTACTGGCAGATACGGTAGGCTTTGTGCGTAATCTTTCGCATTCACTGGTCGAATCTTTTAAAGCAACTCTGGAAGAAACTGTTGAAGCAACCCTGCTTTTGCATGTGATCGATTCCAGCAGTCCGGAAATGCTTGAACAAATTGAAGCCGTTGAAAAGGTGCTCAAGGAAATTGGTGCCGACGTCCCGGTGTTACGGGTTTATAATAAAATCGACTGTAGCGGTGAAGATGCCAAAATCATTTACCGACAGCCCGGTCAGCCTGAACGGGTCTATGTTTCAGCACATAGCGGTGAAGGGCTGGATCTGTTACGCAAAGCAGTTCATGAAGCATTAATGGGCCAGATTCAGCACTTTGAACTGGTATTGAAACCTGCCTATGGCAAACTGCGCAATCAACTTTATGCGCTGAATGTGATTCAGTCCGAACATTATGATGATGAAGGTCAGTTACATATCGATGTACGGATTGCACCTCCAAAGCTGGAACAGTTGATCAAACAGGCTCATTTACCGATAGAAGAAATTCTGGGATCTCAAGCACTTCAATTCCAGCGTCCACTTGAAGAGTTTGAAATCCAGCGTAAGATCGAGTAAAACTTGATAAGTAAACTTTTAAATGACATCACCAATGAACTGGATAAAACATATTGACTGGCCAGCATGGATCAGCACTCTCCTCTTAATTATTGTATTTCGTGAAGCTTCAGTCTGGCTAATGACCCAGCTGGAACACCCTGAATTGGGCAACCTGGTCGGACTCATCAGCCTGCTAGTCACCTTATTTGCCTGGCGCTATTTTGGCAAAATTCCAGCGCGTCTGGTGGATACCAATAACAAGCTGATGAAAGAAAGTGCCTTCGCTTTTTTACCGATTAGTGCAGGCGCGCTAATTATGTTGATGCATATGGGACAAAAAATTCCGGCCTTTATGCTGGTGTTATGCCTGAGTACTCTGCTCCCTCTTTGGATCTACGCCAAAATGGCAAAACGCTGGTTATAGGAGTCGCACATGTTTTCTGTTCTTTATGGCTTTGCGATTACCTTAATTGCTTATCTGCTTGCCAAACCCTGCAATCGTGTTATTCCGCAAATTCCTGTGATTGTGTTTAGCATGTTCCTGGTGCTGGTGATTTTATTGGTGCTGGGTATTCCTTATGAGCATTATATGGATGAGGTCAATCCACTGTTTAACCATTTGCTTGGTTATGTCACAGTTGCACTGGCGATTCCGCTAGCCGCCATGCGTTATGATGACCTGCCACTGAAAGCTATTGTCGGAATTCTGGTTTTTGCCAGTATCAGTGCGGTCGCCTTACCGATGGGTCTCGCCTATTTACTACATATGTCTTCTGGCGACATCATGGCCTTTGCCACCCGTGCAGTCACGACACCAATTGCAATTAATATTGCGACCTTACTGGAGGCACCTGTTAGTCTGGCCATTCTGATCGTCATTTTGTCTGGCGTAATTGGTGCAGCATTTTCACCATTTATTTTACGACATATCAATGATGAGCGTGCTTCAGGTCTGGCTCTAGGTCTAGCAGCACATGCGATTGGTACAGCTCAAGCCTGGCAGCGTGGCAGTGTTGCCGGACGTTATGCTACGTTTGGCATGGCAGTGAATGCCGTTTTTACTGCGATCTGGTTGCCAACTTTTATACTTTATCTGCAAAAAATGTGACTCATCAATCAATATTTAACGTTTGTTTCTGAGTGAAACTATTCTTACTATAGAGAAATAAAGAATTTTTCACTCAGGAACAGACCTATGAAAAAGGTTCAATTATTCTCCGTTTTAGCCCTGACCTTTTTCAGTCATCTGGCTTTCGCTTCCGATATTTCAGGTACCTGGAGAAGTATTGACGATAAAACAGGATCAGCTAAAGCAATTCTGGAAATTCGTGAAACTTCAAATGGTGTTTATACCGCCAAAATTACCAAGATTACGCCTCGTCCTGGCTACACACCGCGTGAAACCTGTGTTTCCTGCCCTGCACCTTATACCAATAAACCGATTCTTGGTCTGGATGTACTCACCGGCTTAAAGGATGCAGGTAACAATAATTTCTCTCAGGGCAAACTAATTGATCCTTTATCTGGCAATATTTACAACACCAAAGCTAAATTAAGTGCCAATGGCAAACGTCTAACCCTACGTGGTTATGTAGGTGTTTCAGCCTTGGGACGCAGCCAGACTTGGATTAAACAAGATTAATTCATGACTTAGTGCACAGAAGCTTGCATTTTCATGCATTAAGTTGTATCAATATTAGACAGATGCTTTTTTATACAATATAAAACATGCATATAAATATTAGATTCATTTGCTTTAACAGGCTTAGCATCAAACGGATTTTGATGCGCAATATAAGGAGATAGAATGCAAGACATTACCATGTTAAAGATCTTACTGAATTTCTCTGCTTTTACTGAAAATTCAGTAACAAAGCAATTAACATTGGCAGATTTCTGTCATGGGGAATCAACAGGCTTAAAGCAGATTGACCGAGCGATCTGCAACGCTCATTACTCTAAAATCAACCAAAATTAAAAAACCACACGCTTGTGTTTGGGATAGTTTGTTTCATCTATGAAAAAAGGATAAATATAAATGAATAAATCTAAATTAGGATTAATGCTCATTGCTACATTCATGACTGGGACCATTTATGCACAAGACTTGACCGGGACATGGCAACAAATCGATGATAAGACTGGTTCACCAAAAGCACTGATTGAAATCCGTCAGGACAGCAATGGTACTTATGCCGGGAAAATTGTCAAAGTAACGCCTCGTCCAGGTTATACCCCACAAAAAACCTGTAATAAATGTCCTGCTCCTTATACCAATCAGCCGATCTTGGGGATGGACGTACTGACAGGTTTAAAACAGGTCGGTGATAGCGTGAATTATGAAAAAGGTCGTGTGATTGATCCATTGGCAGGTAAAATTTACGATGCCAAGGTTCGTCTAAGCAGCAACGGCAAACGTTTAACCCTACGTGGTTATGTGGGTGTTTCTGCTTTAGGCCGTAGCCAGACCTGGATCCGTCAGGAATAAGTTCACACTTTTTCTCAAAGCTGCCAAACATGCAGCTTTTTTTATAAATTTAATTCCATGATTTTTAATTATTTATTGACTATTTGTGCAATCTTCCTAACATGTGCGGGCAATAATGAAAAGTTCTTTGGAATGATGGATATGTTAAAGAAGATACTCCTTGCCACATTGACTACAGGATTCATGATGAACCTGTGGGCTCAAGATATTAGCGGAACCTGGCAGCAGATTGATGATAAAACTGGAGCAGCAAAAGCCATCATTGTCATCGAAAAAGAAGCAAATAATACTTACTCAGGCAAGATTGCGAAAATCACGCCACGTCCAGGTTATACACCACGCGAAAAATGTAATAAATGCCCAGCCCCTTATACCGATCAACCGATTTTAGGCATGACTATTCTAAAAGGCCTGAAACACGTTGAAGGCACCAAAAATTATGAAAAAGGTCGTGTCATTGATCCATTGGCAGGTAAAATTTATGATGCCAAGGTTCGTCTAAACAATACCGGCAAGCGTTTAACGCTACGTGCCAGTGTGGGTGTTTCAGTTCTGGGCCGCAACCAGACCTGGATTCGCGCAGACTAATCATCAGCACAATAAAAAAGCCACATTGAACGTGGCTTTTTTGAGCTTTAAATATTTTAAAATACCGGATTATCGACGGCGAACATTTGCTGGTCTTCCAGTCGATAAGCCATCAGCTGATTACCCCAGACACAACCACCATCGACATTCTGAATTCGCTCAGAAATGGTTTTACCCTGTAAAGCAGCCCAATGCCCGAATACAATTCGATGGGTTGCGGCAGTTTTCGATTCAAATTCAAACCAGGGCTTAAACCCTTCTGGCATCGGATCATCCAGTGAATCTTTAAAACTGTATTCCAGACGCCCTTCTGCGTCAGTTAAACGCATCCGGGTCAGGTAATTCACGATACAGCGCGTACGCTCATGACCTTCTAATTCATCTGACCAGAGTGTAGGTTCTTTCCCAAACACTTCCTTTAAGAAAGCATCCACCACCTCAAAATCATCATGGGCAATAATGGCTTCTACTTCTTTAGCCAATTCAGCCGTCTTGGCCGCATCCCAGATATTGGGAATACCGGCATGGGTTAGTACCGTCTGTTCATTCGGAAACAGACACATCGGCTGTTTACGGATCCAGTCAATTAACTCATCACTGTCGATCGCATCAATCACATCACGGACATTGTCCTTGTCTTTGATCGACTTGATGCCACGTGCATAAGCCAAAAGAGTCAGATCATGATTACCGAGTACTGTTGCCGCCACGCCATTATCCGCCAGCTTTTTAATAAAGCGTAATGCACCCAGCGAGTTTTCCCCTCTAGCCACCAGATCACCAGCAAACCAGATAAAGTCCTGATCAGGATCAAAACGGATTTCTTTCAGTAGTGCCTTCAAGGCTTCGAAACAGCCTTGTACATCACCAATCACATAATTGTATCGAACAGTGCGGGTCATTATTTTTAAGCTACCATTTGATCAGATAAAGCCACAAATTGGGCAAGTGTCAGTGTCTCTGGACGTGCCATTGGATCTACACCTGCTTTTTCAAAACCATCTTCAACCAGCATCCCTTTCAAGCTATTACGCAAAGTCTTACGGCGCTGGGTAAATACATGCGATACCAGACGAGCCAAAGCTTTTTCATTTTTTGCCACGATCGGTTTTACATCATATGGCTCCAAACGGAACACGGCAGACGTCACTTTTGGTGGCGGATTGAAAGAGCCCGGTGGCACTTCGAACAAAAAGGTTGGTTTGCAGTAATACTGGATCATCACCGACAAACGGCCATATTCTTTGGTGTTCGGTGAAGCTGTAATACGATCCACCACTTCTTTTTGCAGCATGAAGTGCATGTCTTTGACTTTGTCACCAAATTCCAGGAGATGGAACAGTAGTGGTGTCGAAATGTTATAAGGCAGGTTTCCAACTACACGTAACGGACGACCTTCTTCAAACAAATTGGTGAAATCGTATTTCAGTGCATCTGTTTCAATAATGGTTAAACGTTCAGGATGCGGCACACGTCCTGGCAGACCTGCTGCCAAGTCACGGTCAAGCTCAAGTACAGTCAAAGCATCACATTCACCAATTAAAGGCGATGTTAAAGCAGCCAGACCCGGACCAATTTCAATAATATTTTCGCCTGCACGCGGGTTTACCGAACGCACAATTTTAGCAATGACACGTTGGTCATGTAAGAAGTTTTGACCAAAACGCTTACGCGTGTGATGCCCTTCATCTTTTGGGTTTAAGGCATTAATCTGATACATAGACATTTCCAACGTGTAATAAAGACGAGATCATTGACGCGCTAAATCCAGCGCCAAATCCACAGCCACATGTAAGCTTGAGCTTTTCGCAAGGCCTGTACTTGCGAGGGAGAGTGCTGTGCCGTGATCGACAGAAGTTCGGATAAACGGTAAGCCCAAAGTAATATTGATGGCTTCACCAAAGCCCTGAGATTTTAACACAGGTAAGCCCTGATCGTGATACATCGCCAAAACAGCATCGGCATCTTTCAGGTTTTCAGGAGTAAATAAAGTATCTGCAGGCAGGCTCAGGCTCATATTGATACCTTGCTCACGGTAAGTTTCTAGTACTGGATTGATCACTTCAATCTCTTCCATACCCAGATAACCACCCTCACCCGCATGTGGATTTAAACCGCAGACCAGAATATGCGGATGTTCAATTTTGAATTTGGATTTCAGGTCATGAATCAGGATATCAATCACCTGATGCAGGCGTTCCGGAGTAATCGCATCGGCAACTGCACGAAGTGGAAGATGTGTGGTTGCTAAAGCCACACGTAAAGTTTTAGTCGCCAGCATCATCACCACACGCGGTACACCCGCAAATTCCTGGTAATACTCGGTATGACCGCTGAAATGAATCCCAGCATCATTGATTACCGACTTTTGCACTGGCGCTGTAGCCACTCCGACACTTTTGCCTGACATGGCATATTCGGCTGAACGACGTAGCTGCTCCAGTACATAAGCGGCATTATGGCTATTTAGCTGACCTAGTACTACCGGTTCTTTTAAAGGCACGTGCTCAACATAAAGCTGACCTTTTTCTGAAGAAGTCGTTTGCCCTGTATATTCAATCAGTTCAACCAGAAGTTTTAACTGCTGCGCCCGTTGACGGAGCATTTCCAGATCGGCAAGTACCACCAATGGACGCTCATCAATACGATCCGCCAGACTCAAGCAGATATCTGGACCAATTCCGGCAGGTTCACCACTGGTAATATATAAAGGCAGCATGACTTTCTTCTGTATTATCAATTGTCCTTATTTTAGTACAAATTTCACAGGGAAAGTTTTAGATAAAGGTTTAGATGATGTTTATTCAAATAATACTGTACCTTTCTCATTATATTAGATCTCTTTCATAAATCAAAAACCGATCTTCTTTTTGGTTAATATTTGCACTCCGGACTTCTTAGCATTCGTGCATAATCTGCGGATGAAATACATCGATTCAAACAAGCTTTCTGATCCTCAGTTCAAGCGATACACAGGCATCTCATGGTCAACTTTCTATTTGATGGTTGAGCAATTGCAGA
>NZ_VPED01000091.1:0-3373 GCF_013417335.1 Acinetobacter sp. YH16031 | reverse complement strand
ATCATCATTATGATGTGGGCTTCGATACTTGATCAAAGAGCGTTTAAAAAAGAACGTAACCGAAAAAAGGAACAGGATAAGACCTAATGGCGATTGCTCGTTTAAGTGTCAAAGTCGGTAAGGCAGGTAAAGCAGCACCGCATGCCGAATATATTGATCGGGATGAAGAAAAAAAGCTGAAACAAGAACAGGCAGAAACCGACCTTGAACATAGTGCCTATGGGAATATGCCGAAATGGGCTGAACATAATCCGATTACCTTTTGGGAAGCAGCCGACCTTTACGAGCGCAAAAATGGCAGTACCTATCGAGAATATGAAATTGCCCTGCCTAGAGAGATGAATGCCAAACAACGTCTAGAACTGGTTGAGGAGTTCATTCAGTCCGAGATCGGCTCAAAATATCCATATCAGTTTGCGATTCATAACCCTAAAGCAATGGACGGCAACGATCAGCCCCACGTGCATCTCATGTTTAATGAACGTCTGCAAGATGGAATCGAACGAGATCCAGAGCAATATTTCAAACGCTATAACAGCAAAAATCCTGAACGTGGCGGAGCTAAAAAAGACAATACAGGCAAGAGTTACCAGGAACGAAAAATTGATATTAAAGACCTACGCCAAAGATGGGCGGATTTATGCAACAGCCATTTAGAAAAACATCAAATTGATAGCCGTATTGATATGCGAAGCTACAAAGAGCAAGGCATAGAGAAAGAACCCGAAAAGAAACTGTTACCAAGCCAAGCCAAAGACCCTGAAATTAGGGAAGCCCTACAACAATCACGTACAGCCTATAAAGAGCTTGAGCGACTAGACTTAGGCGACCCCAAACAAGACCTGAAAGACCTCAAAAACAGCCCAATTTCAGACAAAGAAATTAAACAGGGTATTGAGAGCTTTAAGGCTGATTTTGACAGCTTTAAACAGCTTGCTTTGGAACAGTACAAACAACAGCAGAAATTAGAAAGAGAGCAACAGAAAACAATGAAGTTTAGAGGGATGAGCCGATGACACCTGATGAAAAAAAGCTATATGCACTAATGGCAGTTGCAGAACAACAGCAGAACCTCGTCAATCAGGCCGTTAAAGAGCTTCAAATCACGAAAGAACACATTCAAAGCACTATTGCTGGGCAGACCCACCATACTGTATCAAA
Organism: Acinetobacter sp. YH16031; assembly: GCF_013417335.1. NCBI lineage: Bacteria > Pseudomonadati > Pseudomonadota > Gammaproteobacteria > Moraxellales > Moraxellaceae > Acinetobacter > Acinetobacter sp. YH16031. The sequence goes on along the minus strand of NZ_VPED01000091.1, from coordinate 2,212 downwards.
ATCGCTAAATACGGGCTTACAGGAGGGTACAGCGGAGCTTATTAAGACCGCTAAAGCACTTGGACGCTTGAATAATTCAATTGAATCAGCCCGTGATCAGTTGTCATGGAAGCTCATTACCATTGTTCTAGGCATCTTTGCCATTCTGATGCTTGGTATCATTTGGCTGTTTAGTGTTTATATCAAACCTTTAGGCAATATCCCGCAGATCGAGAGCCTGAGACAGCAAGGCATCCAGTTTGATATTGGAAGTTGTAAAGTTGATGGAGAATCTAAACCGTGTGTCCGAGTGATGAAAAAGCAGTGCGGATATGGAAAAAATGGCGATTTTTGTGTCATAGACCCAAAATAATAAGAATATTTCTTATGCTAAAAGAAAATTCTTACTTAATTTCAATTCTACGAGAGGAAAAGGGGTAATCATGCCATTGATTGAATATTACGGCTTGTTATTTGAATGGCATGACCAAAAAATGGATTTAGTCTACAGAGGGCGTGAAATTACGTTCGAAGAAGTCTGTAGTATTTTCCTTGATCCTGCATTGATGTCTTTTGATGATGTAGGACACTATGACGAACAACGACTAATATCAGTCGGTTTAAGCAATCGTGGTAGACTATTAACAGTGGTTTGGGTTGAACGTGGAGATGTTGCGAGAATAATCACTGCATTTGAACCATCACATCACCAAAAGCGGAGGTACAGCAATGCAAAATGAATTAGAACGCTATAAAAATTTTGACCCTACCAATGCCCCATTGGTTAAACCTAGTTTTGTGAAAAAATTACAGGAACGTCACGCCATCGCTCAAGCAAAGGCTTTTGATGCTGATGTGGTGACATGGTTAGGTTCACAAGATAATGAAACAAAACAACATATTAACGATATGGTTCGCCATATTATGGCATTGAAACGTACTTAATTAGGTATGACCTCCCTTTTTTGTTTTAATGTTTGATTGATTAATTAGAAAGCTCATTTGGTATTCATACCAAATGAGCTTTTACTTTATAGTTTTTGAAGGATACGCCGTGGTTAAGGAAGTTGTTATGTTGAAACATTCAAGTTTGGAAAGAAAAGAGTTCAAGCATGAAGAACTTGCACTAATAAAAAAACTTGATTTCAACGATATTGAGATTATTAAGCCTGATAATCTTGGACAAATCTTAATTTGGACTTCTAAACTTGCTGAATATCATCATGCTCAATTTGTTGAATTTAGTCATAAGTTAGATATTGTTGATGAAATAGAAGAGCGAGAAGAGATTAACAATAAGATTAATTTTTATAGAAAAAGTAGAGTTTTAGAGAATCATATCAAGGATTTCTATCTAAAAAAGCTATTGGATCAAGGAGAAGCGACAGTAAAGGGATATATCAAACATCCGATTAAACAGGATACAAATTACGCTGTAATTTCTTATCACGGATATCATTTTGTTAGTTTTGCTACTCCAGAGATTATTGAAAAATTTCCCTTACATTTTATTGATTTTGTACAAAGTGAAACACCAAAGACATTAGCAGATATACACTCTGATGAAGCTGTACTGCTATCAACGGTTAAGAATTTTATAACGCCCTTTAAAGAACAATATAAAAAAATAAAGAGTAAAAATAAGGAGATCAAAGAACACAATACGGTCGTACATAAAATTTATATAAAAATTAAAAATAAAGAAGCAACTTTGCAAAAGCCAACAGATTCAAAGCCTAAAGAATCTAGCCCCAAATCTGATGAAAAGATTACTTTACCAGTAAAAATGAAGCAGGTAGCTATTCAGCAAAATATAGCTTCACAAGAAAAGTCAATTACTGTGATTAAGAAGCGAAAATTTGCTTTAAATAAGGATAAGTAAATTTGTAATTGTAAATTATAAAGAAAATCCCCCCTAAGCCTTGCAACTTAGAGGGGTTTTCCAGTAAATTCTACGGTACGCAGTTATTTGATGTTAACCCATCGAATAACGAAGATCATAAGGTTTGGCGACCGTTATGATTTCACCAAAGGCTGGTACCTGAACTCTATTTTCACAATAAACAGTGTTTAGATCAAGTCTCAAAATGATAAGTCTTCGTTAATCCGTGTTTTAAATCATCAAATAAGCATCATAGATCGAGCTTTGCCTGCTTCTGCGTGTCCGTTTTACGGATTGGCATGCGTTGCATGTGGAGGGAATAAGTGTCACTGGTGCAACGTAGCGATAGTC
>NZ_VPED01000090.1:0-3416 GCF_013417335.1 Acinetobacter sp. YH16031 | reverse complement strand
GCCAGGCCTCAGCATTTTATTATGGTGATCCCCTGGGCGAAATGCGCCTGGTAAGCAGAGTTTTTGAAATGTAAGGCCTTTGAATAAGACAAAAGGCTGCCTCATCGCTAACTTTGCAACAGTGCCAGTTTTATTACGAACGTGTTTTGGGTGGACAACGGAAAACATATTTCATCGAAAGACCAAAAAAAGAAAAAACACTTCCTGTTGTGATGAGTGAAGAAGAAACCATTCGGGTACTACGCGCTATTGAAAACGTGAAACACAAGGCTATTCTGATGACTATTTATTCGGCAGGTTTGCGCATTTCTGAATGTATAAACCTGAAAATAAAAGACATTGACTCCAAGCGCATGCAAATTCGTATAGAACAGTCAAAAGGAAAAAGAGATCGTTATACCATTTTATCTGAGAAAACATTAATTATTTTAAGAACATACTTTATGGAATATAAACCAAAAGATTATTTATTTGAAGGTCAAAAAGGTGGCGCATACTCAAGCCGAAGTATTCAAAACATTTTTAAAGCAGCTGTTTTAAAAGCAAAGATTCAAAAGGAAGTTACTGTACATACCTTACGACATAGCTTTGCAACGCATTTGCTTGAGAATGGTACGAGTTTACGTTATATTCAATCGTTGTTAGGTCATTCAAGCAGTAAAACAACTGAGGTTTATACACATATTACCACCAAGGGAATGGAACAATTAAAAAGTCCGATGGATTTGTTAGATATATAGAAAGGATTTGTATATTTGAGCAAAACTTAACAAAAAGCACTATGAATATAAATCCTTTTGAGAGAGTAGAAACGAACGGTAAACGGTTGAAAACGGATTTGTCACTGATAATGAAAGGTTTAGCAAAATAAGATATAGTGGATATATACGCCATTTGGCGTATAGCCACTTGTTATGTGCCATTTTTGAATGACAATGCGAATAGATACAGACAAACAAATGAATTTACTTAGTGATAAGAACGTTGCAATAATTGGTGGTGGACCCGTTGGACTGACTATGGCAAAATTATTACAGCAAAACGGCATAGACGTTTCAGTTTACGAAAGAGACAACGACCGAGAGGCAAGAATTTTTGGTGGAACCCTTGACCTACACAAAGGTTCAGGTCAGGAAGCAATGAAAAAAGCGGGATTGTTACAAACTTATTATGACTTAGCCTTACCAATGGGTGTAAATATTGCTGATGAAAAAGGCAATATTTTATCCACAAAAAATGTAAAGCCCGAAAATCGATTTGACAATCCTGAAATAAACAGAAATGACTTAAGGGCTATCTTGTTGAATAGTTTAGAAAACGACACGGTTATTTGGGATAGAAAACTTGTTATGCTTGAACCTGGTAAGAAGAAGTGGACACTAACTTTTGAGAATAAACCGAGTGAAACAGCAGATTTGGTTATTCTTGCCAATGGTGGAATGTCGAAAATAAGGAGCTTTGTTACCGACACGCAAGTTGAAGAAACCGGTACTTTCAACATCCAAGCTGATATTCTTCAACCGGAAATAAACTGTCCCGGATTTTTTCAGCTATGCAACGGCAACCGATTAATGGCGGGACATCAGGGCATTTTATTGTTTGCCAATCCCAATAATAATGGTGCATTGTATTTAGGAATTAGTTTTAAAACGCCCGATGAATGGAAAAATAAAATTCCCTTAGATTTTCAGGACAGAAACAGCGTTGCCGATTTTTTATTGAAAAGATTTTCCAAATGGAGTGAAGTTTACAAACAATTAATACGTTCGGTATCAACATTTCAATGCTTGCCCACAAGGAAATTTCCTTTGAACAATGATTGGAAAAGTAACCGTCCATTACCCATAACAATGATTGGCGATGCTGCTCATTTGATGTCGCCTTTTGCAGGACAGGGTGTAAATACGGGATTATTGGATGCTTTGATATTGTCTGAAAACCTTACAAACGGAGAATTTACAAGTATTGAAAATGCCATCGAAAACTACGAACAACAAATGTTTGTTTATGCAAAAGATACGCAGGACGAATCGACAGAAAACGAAACCGAAATGTTTAGTCCCAATTTTTCGTTTCAAAAATTATTGAATCTATAAACAGTAAGAAAAAACGGCTACTAACAAGCAGTTTTGCAATAGTGGGCAGAAGTGCAAAATTGAACTTGTGTGCTTCTATCAACTTTTGTACATTAGCTGCCAGTTTAAGATGGGTGCATTTGAGTATGCCCAAAGGAGCCCGCAAGTATGCGCAGGACGAAGCCAGTAGCCGCGCCGATGGTGGCGCGGGTCTATCTGCGCGTCAGCACCGACGCGCAGGACTTGGAACGCCAAGAGGCGATCACTACGGCCGCGAAGGCCGCCGGCTACTACGTCGCCGGCATCTACCGTGAGAAGGCATCCGGCGCACGCGCCGACCGGCCTGAGCTGCTGCGCATGATCGGCGACCTACAGCCCGGCGAGGTGGTCATTGCCGAGAAGATCGACCGCATCAGCCGCCTACCTTTGCCCGAGGCCGAGCGCCTGGTGGCCTCGATACAGGCCAAAGGCGCACGCCTGGCCGTCCCTGGCGTGGTCGATCTATCCGACCTGGCGGCCGAGGCCCAGGGCGTCGCCAAGATCGTGCTGGAAGCCGTGCAGATCATGCTTTTTCGCCTGGCCTTGCAGATGGCCCGCGACGACTACGAGGACAGGCGCGAACGCCAGCGCCAAGGCATTGAGTTGGCCCGCCAGGCCGGGCGGTACAAGGGCCGCCGTGCTGATCCGAAGCGCCGCGCCCAAGTTGTCGCGCTGCGCAAGTCCGGCTACAGCATCAACAAGACCGCCGAGCTGGCCGGGTACAGTGCGGCCCAGGTGAAACGGATATGGGCCGAGGTCAGCCAGGCCGAAGCGAAGCAGCACGGCGCGTTCGTGGAGGACGCATTGACGGAAGCCGATGCCCTGGCCGCTGTCGGCCAGGATGAGCGCCAGGAGGAAAGGGCATGAAGAAGCCGAACCAAGACGACGAGCCGTTTTTCATCACCGAGGAGATTGCGGCCGAAATGATCGCCGGCGGCTATGAGTTCGAGCTGCCGCCCATTCCTTGCACCATCCGCCTACGCGACGTGCTGGAGCGCATGACCGATGCTGAGCTAGCATTGCAGCCGGGCGAGATCGCCGACCAGGAGCGTGAACGCTGCCGGCGCAAGCCGTGTTCAACCTCATGATCTGGTCATGGTATTTTTCATGGCACTGAGCCTGATAGTTCTTGCAAATTGTTGTCACTAAAGGGTTTTGTGTGCTTGTTTACAATCGAGTGGGAGTGACGGGCACTGGCTGGCAATGTCTAGCAACGGCAGGCATTTCGGCTGAGGGTAAAAGAACTTTCCGCTAAGCGATAGACTGTATGTAAACACAGTATTGCAAGGACGCGGAACATGC
>NZ_VPED01000089.1:0-3528 GCF_013417335.1 Acinetobacter sp. YH16031 | reverse complement strand
TCCACCAGTCGTAGAACCACTTAAACGACTACCAAGGTCACTTTTTAAAGCAGAACTCATATTCATGGCCATATTACCAGCCATAAAACCAGCTTTACCCATTGCACTCGATGGGCCTGTGCCAGTTGCTTGAGCCGTTTTAAGCTGTTCACTTGCCAACGCTCCAGCGCCTTTTGTAGCCATAGACGCACCAGCTGCACCAGCAGCAGCGCCAGCTGTCGCAGCAGCCACAGCACGTAGGGCAGAAGTTAAAGCAGCACCACTTCCAATAGATGAACCGTTAATCACACCTTGGAGCATATCAGGCACAATTTTGGTTAATGCCAGCAGTACCACACTACAGCCAATCATACCGACCAAACTTACATTGTCTTCAACATTAAAGCCCGTAGCCCACTCTTGGATAAAAGTAAGTCCAAGACCTGCAATCAATTGTAAGATAAATATTTTTGCACCGACTGAAACAGCATATTGAATAGTTTTCAAGGCATAGTCTTTCGTCCATTGCGAACCTGCAAACCCCATCATTAAGACACTAGCTGACACCACGATATACATTTCAACCAACGCCAAAACCAAGAACGCACAAATCAAGGCAAATGCAATCATGATAATGATTGAAGCAATCAGCATCCCCAATGAATCAATAGGCGACCAAGCACTTACCGAGTTTAAAATCTCTTGGACGATCTTCCAGCCGTTCACAAAAAAATCTGAGGGTGTAAGCAGACTGTAGCCACTGGCGGTAGATGCAGCCTGCCTGAAGCTATTTACAATCGCTTCAGCGAACGTTGCTGAGTTCATCAAAAGCCATGACATAAAGCCAGAATCAAAAAATTATTATGTGATCAGATTTCTTTTCTGCTCAAACTGCTCTTCAATTTTTGAACTCAAAAAATTGACAATAGGCTGCAAAGCATAATGCTCCTCTTGCCAATTTTGTTTGCCGATTTCCCCTCTATATTCCTGTATAAGTCGCTGCAATACGAATTTCTGCTCATCAGAAAGCTGAGACATAACCCATCGTGCAGCATTGTCTTTTGAAGCAATATCCTTCATCACTAAACTAAAATAGATCCGGCATAAAGCTAAAATCTGGTTTCTTTCATCTGCATCCTCATCCCAATGCGCTACAATTTCGGGATAAGTGTCAGACATTGCTTGCCATAGTTCTTGATCAGAAATTTCAGGTGCCCATTGGTTTAAAGCTGGCCCAAATAAAACTGTATGATGAGATCTCGCTTTTCTAAGCAATATACTAATATCTGGGTCTTTCTGTGAGCTCAATATTCCACCTTCTTTAAGCTCTTCACGCAGCCATTCACCAAATTGCATTTCATAACTTAAAGGATAAATTCCAGACTGAATCTCATCTTTTAATAAAATAGTAACTTCTAATGGCCTTTGTAATTCCCCAACAGGCTGTGAAATTTTTAGTAATTCTTGTGCAAGCTGCTCACGTAAAGCAGAAGTTAATGGTTGAGTGACCACGACCAGTACATCAAGATCACTTTCTGGCCCTAAACCACCGTCAACAGCTGAACCATAAAGATAAATTGCAAATAATGATTCCGCTAAAAGCTGCTGTAATTTTTCTTGTAGATATTCTAACTGAATTAAATCAGGCATCACTCACTCCTTTAATGGAAGATTAAATAATTCTCTATCTCGATTTTCGGTTAAGTATTTATCGAGTTGAGCCATTAACTTTTCATGAGCAACAGTGTCATTTTCGACGATTTTTAACATACAAGAGCCGATTAAAATCTTACGTCTTGTATCATTCTTTCGTTCTAACTCTTTTTGCTTAGAACGTTCACGAGCTACAGCAGCTTGTTTTTGAGCTTTTAACTGTTTTAACCGCTCTTGTTGCTTAGAAATTTGTTGTTCCAATGACTCAATTTTCATCTTTAACATACCTTTCAAATAGAGGAAATCCCCCTAAATCATAAGCGCACTTGAACATTGCTTTCAAGTTGCTATATGATTGTTGTGGGTTTTCCCGAAGGGCGCACTTTCCCAAACTAAAGTTTGGAGTGCGTAAGGGGACACCCCTTAACCCCGAAAAAAAATTTTCAATTTTTTTTTAAAAACACTTGTCAATGGGACTTTACATCGTGGCTATTTTTCACTTTTCAGTAAAAAATATTAGTCGATCAGATGGTCGAAGTGCTGTTGCGTGTGCTGCATATAGATCAGGGGAAAAATTGAAAGATGAACGCTATGGAAAAGAGCAGGATTACACGAAGAAAACAGGCATAGAATTTAAAAATATCTATGCGCCTGAAAACACCAAAAAAGAATTATTAGATCGGGAAACGCTTTGGAATACGGTCGAAACCATTGAAACTAGAAAAAACTCTCAATTATCAAGAGAATTTGAAGTTGCATTTCCTTGTGAATTAAACCAAGAACAACGAGAGAAGATGCTCAATGAGCTATGCGGAAAAATTGTAGAACGTCATAAGGTCGTTGTTGATGCAGTCATTCATGCCCCACATACCGCAGGCGGAAGTGATGACCGCAACTATCACGCCCACATCATGCTCACTACACGCAGCATTAACCAACAAGGCGACCTTGATAAAAAAACGAGAGAATTTAACGACAACGGCAAACAAGAAGTCGAACACTGGAGACAACAGTTTGCGGAACTCTGCAATCAATTTCTTGAACAGGTTGGCAGCCATGAGCGTGTCGATCACCGCAGCTACAAAGAGCAAGGTTTAGATTTAGAAGCCACACAGCATGAGGGTTCTACAATTACCCAACTTCGCAGACAGGGCAAGGACACTGAAATCAGTTTAAGTAACGATGCGATTAAGGCTAGAAATACAGAACGCCAATTAATTAAAGGACTTGAGCAAGAAATTTTAGCCACAGAACGCCTTGTTCATGACTTGGAACAGACCAGGGAAAATTTAGACCAGGAACAACGCCAAAAAGAAAAAGACCAGGAACAACGTTCCCCTGAAGAATTAACCAAAATTGCATATAGCGTTATTTCGCAATATAACGACGCTATAGCCACAGAAGCGAAAAACATAGCGTCATCTATCCAAAAAACAGAAATCGAGCAAATAAACGCTGTTTTGGAGCAAATAGAGCTATCTAAAAGCGATATTAAACACCAAAAAGAAGAACTAGGAAAAAGACCCCTGTTTTTTGGCGGAAAATGGGATACAGCAAATGCTGAAATTCAGAAGCAGTTGAACCAGCTGGAAGAACAAGAACGAGAATTGAGGAATAACTCCCCTCGATTTGAGCCTGAACGCTATACAGATCGGGCAAAACTGACTGTAAACAAGGCTAATCCAAACCTAAAAGCTAAATATGACCGAGCAAGAAATTATCTTGAGCGAGAACAACAACGGAAGTTAGCCGAACAGGAAAAACGAAAACAAGAAGCCAAAGCCATACAAGAACAAGAAAAACAGGCATTTTTTGCACGTAAAGCCTTGCGTGAACAAGGTAAGCATGAAGAAGCCAACAAGATGCTTGAAGCCGAAAAGCGGAATAGACCACGTT
>NZ_VPED01000088.1:0-3534 GCF_013417335.1 Acinetobacter sp. YH16031 | reverse complement strand
TGGAACGTGAAAGATCATAAAAAAAGCCCGAACAGGGATGTTCGGGCTATAAACTAGAAACTACAGCATTGATTTCTATAGATAATTATAACGCATTTCGTATAAGGTGTATTATGTTAATTTTAGATAAACTATAGAATCCATTAGTTTTTAAACCAATAAATTAAATATTTTATGGAACTCCAGAATATTTATTCAGGCGATACTTAAGCAATAAGGGTAGGGTGATTACATAAAGTATTGCAGCTAATGCCCATACCATTCCAGGAGCTGATGCCTGAGTCATAAAATAGAGGCTAGTAACTAATACAGGACCAATTATAGCCCCCAGACTATTAAAACTGCTTAATAGCCCTTGTAATTCACCTTGTCTTTCATCACTAATACCTCTGGACATCATTGCTTGCAAAGCAGGAACGGCTACTCCACCAAGGGCAAACAATGGTAACAACGCAAAAGGCACCCATTCTTCAACAGCAATAGATAAAAGAAGTAAACCAATTGCATCGCAAGCTATTCCACATAACAACGTATTTTTCTCTCCAAACCTCTTTACCATAGGGGCGATAGCAAAAGCCTGTGCAATAGAATGGCATATTCCATAACTAGCAAGGGAAACACCTGCAATAAATATACTCCAGCCATAACGATCCTGCCCATAGATAACCCATAAAGTTGCGGGGACTTGTGAAACCAATGTGATAATTAAAAAGATACCAAGCAATGGAGCCATATTAGGTTGAGTGATCAAATAGGATAATTTCTTTAATATTGATTGCTCCTGAACCTTCTCAGTCATTTTATTGCTGTGTTTTGATTCTTTTAATAAGACTGCTGTCATTATTAAATTAATCCCATTCATAAAAGCAGCAGCAAAGAACGGTGCATGTAAGTTCCATTCACCCAAAACTCCACCTATTACCGGACCCGCTATAAACCCAATACCAAAGACAGCTCCAAGGAGACCAAACCTTTTTGCACGCTCATGGGCTGGAGTAATATCTGAAACATAAGCTGTTGCAACAGCCATGTTGGCACCTGTAATTCCCGCAAAAATACGACCAATATATAGCCACAATAGAGAAGGAGCAGCAGCCATTAGGAGATAATCAGCCGTTGCAACAGCAATTGAAATAATTAATACAGGTCGACGTCCAAATCGGTCACTCAACGCTCCAAGGATAGGTGCAAAAATGAACTGCATCAGAGCATACACAGCTAATAAAGCACCATAGTGAACACCGCCTGCTTCAGCTCCAGCCAATGACCGTAATAATTCAGGCAAGATCGGCATAATTAAACCAATCCCAACAGCATCCAGAAATATAGTGATTAAAATCACGCTCAATGATTTCTTCACAAATGCCTTCTCTAGCAATGATAGAATTAATATTCTCTCACACACTCCCTATCAGTGATAGATTTATGAGTAAAAAAGATATTGCACCTCAACGTCTGACACGTGAAATAGTCCTGCGTACCGCATTGGATATGTTGAATGAAGAAGGCATAGATTCAATAACCACACGCAAGCTAGCTCAACGATTGGGTATTAAATCTCCAACTCTATATTGGCATTTCAAGAATAAATCCTTGTTAATGGAAGCAATGGCGGAAACCATTATAAATGAACACCATTTAGTTTCTTTACCCATCGATGGGATGACATGGCAAGATTGGTTGCTCGCTAATTCTGTAAGCTTTCGTCGAGCACTACTAGCTTACCGTGATGGTGCTCGTCTACATGCAAGAACTAGCCCCAGTCAAGGACATTTCAACACGATTGAGGCCCAAGTTGCGCTGTTATCTCATGCTGGGTTTTCTCCTGTTGAAGCAGTTGCATTACTTATGACATTAGGAAGGTTTATTGTTGGGTGGGTCCTTGAGGAGCAGCAAGAAGAAATAAGATCAGACCCACCATTCGAAGCCGATCCAACTATATATCCACTCATGCTCCAAGGAGTGAATACCTTACAAAATATGAATGCGGATGACATTTTTGAAAATGGGATTCGTATGGTGATTATCGGTGCTGAAAGACAACTTGATATTAAAATGCAAACTTAACTCTATACTGCTTTAAGCAACTGTTCTATTTAGTAATAAAGCTTTTATCCTTAATTATTTAACATAATAGAGCTTATACGAAACGCAATTTAAAATATTATTGTTTTTCATATAGTTATAAAATTTTGACTGACTTCAAAAACAGTAAAAAGCCGACTTAGAAACAAGTCGGCTTTTTTATGAGCAGGTTTGATACCTTTTGCCAAGAACATAGGTTATTAAATAATCAATTGATAAAATATATTCTTATTATTTCATTTACTCATAAAATATATTCATTATAATGTTGTGTATTCGATCGAATACAATAAAGAGGAACTTTCATGACCGAGATTAAACGTCTCCCTGAATTTGATGAATGGCTAGATAGCATTAAAGACAGTATGACCCGTCTTAAACTGAATCGAAGATTAGATAAGGTTCAGCGTGGTAATTGGGGCGATGTAAAGCATCTTCAAGAAGGTGTTTGGGAAATGCGAGAGTTCTTCGGACCAGGTTGGCGCATGTATTACATCAAACATGGTGATGTAATCATTGTGATGCTTGGAGGTGGTGATAAATCTACACAGCAAAAGGATATAGAACGAGCTGTTGATTTATCAAAATCTTTAGAGGATTGAAAAATGGTTAAAATAGCTGATCTACCTAGCTTTGACATGGCAGAAGCACTTAAGAGTGAAGAAGATATTGTAATGTATCTTAATATGGTTCTTGAAGAGAATGACCCTGCTGAACTAGCTCATGCACTTGGTGTAATTGCTAAAGCTCGTGGTATGACTCAAATCGCTAAAGAAGCAGGAATTGGACGTGAAGCACTTTACAAAGCACTTCGTCAAGATTCAGCACCTCGTTTTGATACGATTAATCGTGTAGTAAATGCTTTAGGTCTAAAACTAACTGTGCAGAATGCATAACTATTAATAAAATTTTGTCTAAGTTCCATCTTATTTAACATAAAATCTCTTATGCGAAATTTAGGTCTTATCCCAAATAAATCCATTAAAAAGATCTTTATCTTTCTGCTTATTTTCTTCGGTCTTATTTTCCGTATTTAAAAATTGCTCAAAATCGGCTAATTGCTGTTTAAACGATTCATCATTTTTTAATTTATTTAAAGCCCAAGCTCCCAGTAGAATTTTACGTCTCGTATCATCTTTACGTTGCTGATCAGAAACTTTCTTTTTTTCACGAGCAGCAATAGCTTGTTTTTGTGCTTTTAGTTGTCTTAATCGTTCTTCTTGCTTTGCAATTTTTTGCTCTAAAGTTTCAACACTCATACCATCACCATCTCAAGGAATCCCCCTCAAGCATAGGTCTGTTTGAATTGAAATTCAAGACAGCCCATGCTATCGTGGTTTTCCCGAAGGGCGCACTTAGCCATTGGATTTCATCCAATGGTGCGACAAGGGGTAAATCCCCTTTGTAATCCCCTGACCAACATATACATGTTGGTAATTTCGATAAATC
>NZ_VPED01000087.1:0-3545 GCF_013417335.1 Acinetobacter sp. YH16031 | reverse complement strand
AAGCATTTAAAAACATTAAAAATAATTAAAAGCTTAGGGAATGAAAAATTGCCCTATGTTTTCGCTACGCTCAAACTCTATTGAATCTCGCTTTCGCTCGATTCGAGGGGCAATTTTTTGCCTAATCTCGTTGTGACTTTAATAAAAAGCAAAAGCAAGAATGAATTCGCTTCGCTCATAAGCTTTTTTGCTCGCTTCGCTCGGTCTAGACATCACTTTTCTATAAGTGATTTCCTGTTTTTGAGATTTTGATACTAAAAAATTGTTTTTCAGAGAGTCTAGGCGCGATTTTTCGATGTTCGCTCGTAGACACTCGCTCTGATATAGCGATTTAACGCAAAAATATAGGGGGTATGCGCGATTTTTTCACTGATTACTATGAATCCTATGTCGATGAGGAAAACGTGCTTAAAACGCAAATGATGAGCTTTCAGGAAAAGGTAAGGCGGCCTCCTAAGGAGACCGCCTTGTTTTTTTGATTTTCCGTGTTCAAATTCACGAAACTAACGCGCTTAACGCTAATCATTTATTGAGTTCGCGACTAGAACGAACTCGCAGTTATCAACTTACGACATTTTCACTGTTTCCAGTGGAAGCGACTCTCATGGATCCTCCATCAAGACTAAGCTGGTCCTGACTTCTACACATCACAAAGTACACACTTCAAATTGTGTTTTAGTTCCACAATCACGATTTTATATAACATCATCCCACTAGAGCCTTGCGGCCCATCATCGCAAAAATCAGTCAGCAGCAGATCCGTCTCCGGAACAACTGGGTGATTTCAAAGCGCAAACTTCAACGTAACCAACGCTTTTTTCTTATCTTAGTGAATACTCATGAAATATTATTCATCCGACCGCTACTTCAGGATGTTTAACGTCTATTCACTTTCTCCCGTGCCAAACAGGCTTGCCGCATTTCATAGCTGCCGAGGTTGCCACACCTCTCCCCTGACAAACTTTGTTTTCTCAGTCCGGTTATGCACCGTATTGCCTTTCGTTCACCCACCCCTTACGTTTTTATTCGCTCGAAGTGACCTAATTAATCCGGATAAATCCGAAATAAACCTAATCAGCAACTCTCCCTCTCTCATAAATCAGTCCTTATAGCATCCTCGCGGAGTGTTTTCGGTCCAAAAGCCTATAGTCTGGAGCCACCACATCTAATCATTGGCTTGAGAGATTCCCACTTTAGCGTTAACAGTCTTTGTCTATTTCGAAAGAAATAGACGGTCAGTACGCTTATCCGTTCCATCTGATATCAGCCATTCCTTTTTTTTGGGATAAGAGTTCCAAAAACTCCCATTATTAACCGATATTAAATTTCATTACGGGTAAAGCACTTAACCTACGCAAAGCAACATGCTTGATCCAATCTCTTGGATCTCCTTAGTGTCACTGTTACAGGCTTGAGCTATCCATAGATCTCAATAACTAATCAAATATGTCATCACGACAAATCAATTTGGTTAATCATTGAGTACCGAGCAGTCCAGATTTCTCCTCGTGCCCCTAGTACCTCGCGATACTCTCATAAGCCCACCTGTGCGCAACGCATACCACCCTGTTAAGGAATTGAAGCGGTAAACGTGTGTTCCTAACGCATCTATCATTCCATGAAGATACTCACACTCTCTGTTAAGCAGGGTTTGCCCTTGTCACCAAGGGTCCCGTTTCAGTGTCGCCCAACTATTTGATCGGCTCACAACGATTTCATACGTCACAGCCAATTAAGAGTGATTGGGTCAAAGAACAGAATCTCACTGTCCAGTGCCCTTCGCAGCCGCACCAACTAGATTTCTCACGTATGCAGCTACACGGTCTTTAGCAATGAGATGGCTGTCTCATGCACACGAACCGAAAAAAAAAGTTTAGAAAGTTTTGCTCGTTGCACGATTAACACAACAAAGCTCATTTCATATTTTGGCAAAGCCATCGTCTCAGGCTTTTTTAAACTTGGCAAATTTTCAGATGTTTTCGCGCACGCAGATCGCAGGAACTCTTATTTATATTCCTGCCATAAAACAGCTGTTTACAAGGAAATTTGCACAAAAATAATCAATAAAAATATATGTTTCAAAGGGGGGCTTTTATGGTTATGGAAAAAAATAGTATTTTGAGTAAAAAACACCCAGTTCTAAAATGAGAATGGATCATTTTTTTAACGATTTATTATCTAAAAATAAGAAGAGCACTGGATGTGCTCTTCTTGGAATTTTGCATAAGCGATTTTATGTTAAATACTTAAAACATCATGCTCTTTTATTTCTAAGAGGCTTTGTTGCAAAAATACCTAAAACTATGATTTTATTATACTTATTTTTTATTAAAATTTTCTTAAACTCCTTAAAAATAAGTATTTTGCAAAATATTTATGCAACAAAGCCTATACATAAGAGCAAACGATCTTCCAACGGTAATTTATGCGGTCGTCCTTTACCAATATGACGAGGTAACTGCTTATTTAGCTCGGCCAACATCAGGTTAAATGTAGCCCAACTAACACCGGTAAGCCTACGAAACTTAACGTCTGATAATTTTTGAATATCTTTGAATTTCATCCAAGGATTATCCTTTGAATTAAATAAGTTTGCTGATTAATTTAAGATCAAATAAATTGTACGTTTTTTGATTTATGACGGAAGTCTATTAACTATATATTATTTCTTAAAAAACTATGTAATATTTAATGGAGTTAATAGGTTGGAATTATGGTAAATGAGTCAAGTGAAAATTTTTAAATATTCTTTTGTAATTTTAGCTGTAGTCTCTGTTTCCGCATATACCATGAGTGATCGTCAATCCACACAGTTTCAAGTCAAAATGCAAGTTACAGAAATTTGTGAGATTGGAGCAGGAGGCTCTTCGGATATTGATTTTGGGACTGTGACTCGTAATGCACAGAATGTTCAAGCGACAGGGAGCTTAAATGTTCATTGTACTAATGGTACTCCCTATAATATTGCTTTAAATAGTGATGGTCGTTTGAAGCATGCCAATGATATTTCCATACAAATTCCTTATCAGCTTTATCAAGATGTTGCCATGAGCAAAGAATGGGGCAATATTGCAGACAATCGTTTGTCACAACAGGGGACAGGGGAAACACAAAATATTAAGATTTGGGGTAAGGTTCCCAATGCTAATGTTCCTGCTGGGAAATATAGTGACACAGTAACTGCGACGGTTACCTATTAATTTTAAAATAAAAATCAATAAGTTAGAGTTACTGTAATCGTGTCAGAGTATTGCCCAGTACTACTGATGGGTTGAGCTGGAACCGTTGCATATACAGGTATATTATGATTATCTACAGAGTAAAAGGTATTACCTTGCCAAGGTTGATCATCGTGTGCGTTCCTAGAAAGGTTGTATCGGATATAGTTTCCTAAAGCATTTCTCATTCTTCTTTGTGTGCCCTGCGCATTGATGCCATTATTTAAACTGACTTGCATAATAGTGCCAACGGGACAGGCTAACTGTATATTTCCTGAGCTTATTAACGGTGTCTTCAGTTGGTCAACCGCACCAAAGTTAATATCT
>NZ_VPED01000086.1:0-3652 GCF_013417335.1 Acinetobacter sp. YH16031 | reverse complement strand
TTCTTGAGTAAGATGAGTATAGTTCATGATGCAACTTTGACTTTGGTCGGTCGGAAGCAAAATGCTAGCTCATCTTGCTTCCTTCCAATAATTTAATCTCTGTTGCACTTCATTTGAGAATCCAAGGAATAAAAAAAGCCAATATCTCATTGGCTTTTAGTAAAACTGAATTTTTGAGGTTGAAGTATTTACGCAAATACACGTAATACTGCTTCAATCAGTACCCAAAGAATCGCAAGCGCAACCACTGGCTCAACGATTTTTGCCCAGGTTGGTGCTTCTACAACAGCAACTTCTTCAACATCATGATGCTGGATATTTTGATGAACCATTTGGCTAAACTCCTTCATTGATGCTTCTAATGATAGCTCTTCTTCATGAATTGGTTTAGAGCCTTTGAGTTCTGTTAGGTTATTTGTTGTCCAAACCCAATCATCTGCCTGCCCAGACAAATGCTCAATTTGTCCTTTCAACAGCTCTTGGATACTGGTCTGATTATGATTGCCAGTATCATGTAACTGCTTTAATTCAGTCAGCTGAAAATGAAAAATTTCAGACGTGAGCTGTTCCAGCTCGGGTTTTGGTAAAGTTGACTTGTTTTCCACTCGGGTAGTCAGGTGACGGGCAATTTCCAGAATATAGAGTTCATCTGGGTGTTTGATTTCATTATAAATTTTTTGCGGATTATTGCGCCATTCGCTAATCAGTTTGCCTAAAGTGAGAGCATTGATTTCTGAAATATATTTACGTTTTTCTTCTTTTGTATAGCCTTGTAGAAGCTCAGGCTTTTGAGTTTCTATCTGTTCAACAAAATATTGTACTAAATCAAAAGCCATTCACTTACTCCATTATTTTTAATCTAATAACCTTAGGGTTGGTTTTTTCTTTGCGGGTTCAGGCTGTTCTTCAGTGCTTGATTTTAAAGCATCTTCATCATTTTGTGTATGCTCATATTCATTTGGATCAAAGAATAATCCCTGACCGTTTTCACGTGCATAGACCCCGAGAACTGCTGCCATCGATACATAGATATCACGTGATACGCCACCAAAACGTGCTGAAAAGGTGATGGCTTCATTATCCATATTCAGCGCATGAACTGCATGCGGCACAATATTCAGGACAATCTGGCCATCTTTAATAAACTGTTCAGGAACCATGGTATTTGGACGTGTAGCATCGACCAGCAGATAAGGCGTCATATTGTTATCGCAAATCCACTCATAGATTGCACGTGCCATATAGGGACGGGTAGGACTTAAGTTGAATTCTTGTTCAGACATGATGTTTCTCTACAGGTTTGATTTGCTCTTGGTAGCGGTTTTTTTCCTGCAAGGTCATGGATTTTGCAAATGCAGGACGGCTAAAAACTCGCTGGCAATATAAATAAAATGGACGACATTGCTGTTTAGGTAATTCTACTCCCATGCTTTTAAGTCGAATGAAAATGGGAGCCAGCATGCAATCCAAGATGCTGAAATGTTCCGACATAAAATAAGGGAAATGCTGGAACAGGGGCGTTAATGAAATCAGGATATCATGCAACTGTTTTTGAGCCTTCACTTTGGCTGCAGTATCCAGAGTATCCGGATGACATAGCATAATATCGGCCAGTTTGAGCCAGTCATTTTCAAAACGCCAGATATATTGTCGCTGTTCCGCACGAGGCATGGGAGCATCTGCATAGAGCTTGTTCTGGCGGTAACGATCGTCTATATATTCGGAAATGATGCTGGTATTGAATAATTTTAAATCATTTTCAATCAGCATGGGCAGCTGGTTATAAGGATTGAGGCTGGCCAGATCTTCATCATCACTATCGACCAGGATCAGGTTATATTTAATCTGCTTTTCGGCAAGTACGTAGCGAATCCAATGGGAACGAAAGTCATCGGCATGGCTATATAAGGTGAGTCCTTGAAGTGGCGCGCTTTCGACTGACATAAATCCTGATTAAGTTCTAATGAATAGACTAGGATACTAAAAATCAACCTAAAAAGCACGAAGCATAAAAAGCCAATTGGATTAAGGCAGGGTAGAGTAGAGAAAAAAATGAAAGGAGCAGAACAACATGATCATGAATTTTGGCTTAATCATTCTGTTTATTATCATCGGTGTTGCGAATTATTATCTAACCAAATCCTTCTGGTGCCATGAAGGAGTGTGGGGTAAGGATGTGCATGAACAATGACAATAAAAATAATATTAAGTGGTCATTTTCAAGCCATAAAAAAACCCTGGTATACACCAGGGTTTTTTGTCCGATTCGGTAAACGAATTAACGTTTAGAGAATTGAGGACGTTTACGAGCTTTACGTAAACCAAGTTTCTTACGTTCAACTTCACGAGCATCACGAGTAACGAAACCAGCTTGACGAAGAGCAGGTTTAAGAGTTTCGTCAGAAGCGATCAGCGCACGAGTAATACCGTGACGGATAGCGCCTGCTTGACCACCAATACCACCACCAGCAACAGTGATGTAAAAGTCATATTTCTCAGTCGCTTCAAGAAGCTCTAGAGGTTGACGAACAACCATACGAGCAGTCTCACGACCGAAGTATTGTTCTAAAGAACGGTTGTTGATTACGAGTTTACCAGTACCAGCAGATAGGAAAACACGTGCAGTTGCGGTCTTACGGCGACCTGTACCATAGTTAGTAGCCATGTGCTGTATCCCTTAGATGTCCAAAACTTGTGGCTGTTGAGCAGTATGTGGATGCTCAGTACCAGCGTACACTTTCATTTTTTTGATCATTGCATAACCAAGAGGACCTTTTGGCAACATGCCTTTTACAGCGCGTTGGAAAATTTCTTCTGGTTTGTGAGCAACTAATTTTTCAAAATTAGTTTCACGAATACCACCAGGGAAACCAGTATGGCGATAGTATTTCTTGTCAAGTGATTTGTTACCAGTCACTTGAACTTGCTCAGCATTGATAACAACGATGTAATCACCAGTGTCAACGTGAGGAGTATAAGAAGTTTTATGCTTACCGCGTAAACGACGAGCGATTTCAGTCGCGAGACGACCTAAAGTTTTGCCAGAAGCATCAACAACGTACCAGTCGTGTTGAACTTCAGCTGGCTTAGCGCTGAGAGTTTTCATTAAACCACTACCTATTATAGTTGGTTTGGACTATGGAAGCTGTCCAAACAAAAGGAGACCGAATTCTACCCGAAAGCCGGGAGAACCACAATGAAAATATAAAATTTCAAGCGCTGTATTTTACAACGTCTTTCAATGAATGACCAGTAGGATTTTTAGCCTATAAACACATATGATTAATCATTAAATAATAAAATGGACCTAAGACTAGGGGCACATCTTTGTATGAATGGATTCACCTGTTTTTTAATATGTATTTCTTTAGCAAATGGCCCGTCTTCGATTCTACCTAGGTTTGTCTTCTAAACTTGAGGCAATCCTCCCTGAAAATGCCAAAAGCTAAACATGTCGAGTGTTGAGATGATTGCCTGAAACTCTTTATACGGTTCATTGACGTCAATCCGGTTTTTATCTCTCTTTAATAGACCTCTTTCATAAATCATTTTTTGCTCAGTTCCAAGTTGTAGATTCCAGCGATTAAATTGAATCTCAAACCAAGCCTTTTACCTCTATTTCGATAACGCTCAGCAAGGATTTTGAAGGTTT
>NZ_VPED01000085.1:0-3731 GCF_013417335.1 Acinetobacter sp. YH16031 | reverse complement strand
GGCGTGGTTTGCAGCCTGTCCCTTGCCTCCAAATTTAACGCTGAGGTG
This sequence comes from Acinetobacter sp. YH16031, assembly GCF_013417335.1. NCBI lineage: Bacteria > Pseudomonadati > Pseudomonadota > Gammaproteobacteria > Moraxellales > Moraxellaceae > Acinetobacter > Acinetobacter sp. YH16031. The sequence goes on along the minus strand of NZ_VPED01000085.1, from coordinate 3,683 downwards.
ATAGGTTGCCACGGTTTCAGCCCTCCGCAGGAGCGCACTGTTTCTCGACGAAGGAGAGAAACATATAAGTGCGCTTCCTTCTAATTTCACGAATTAGAAGGAAGATACCCCCCTGCACCCACCGACCGCAAGCGATATACTGCACGACCACAACACACCGCAAAAAACACCAGGGAGCACCACGAACATGCGCATCAGCAACATCGAATGGCTGAAGAAACGGATCGGATTCATCAGGAAGCTCGGAGAACAGACCGCACGACAGAGACAGATTATTGACCTGCTCGACAACGAAGCAGGACTCACAGAACAGGAACGCAAACTCCTCCACGTACTGGCAACAGCGGAAAAAAACGACTTACAGGCACAGGAGAGCGAACGAAAACAGGCGGTCCAAAAACGAATCGAGGGAAAAAAACAACGACGAGAACGCAATCACCGGCTCTTTCTCGCGGCTGGGCTACTGATCGAAGCAGGACTGGTAGACACAAAAACAGGCGAGCTATGCTATAAAAAAGACAGGATATTACAGGCACTTAAGGAACTTAAGTACGATCTGGAGACATCCCCAAACCCAGACGCGTAAGTGCCTCCATCCGTGTTCCGATTCCCTGGTGCTTCCTCGCTCATTCGCTCGCTACGCTCGGTCATGAGACTGCGGCGAGCACTACCAGCGCAATCATGCGGAAAACAGCACCATTGCTGGGCTGAAAGGAGAAAACCGCCGGAAAGCCCTCAGCTCAAAAAGACGCCGAAAAGGCGCTGTTATCTGATATAGGCTATTTGTGCATTGCCCAATTACGGATCGTATTACGATGTACATTCAGCATCGCCGCAATAGCTTTCTGAGAATATCCATTCTCCAGCATACATAGCGCCATGAAACGCTTGTCATCGTAGGCTTCGCCTTTAGCGATACCACCTTTCCGGCCTCTCTTGGCCTGTATTTCTGGGGTGTGCGTATCAGCCACATACTGTGCGAAAGTTTCCGGCGTGAAGTTCCTGTGCGTGTATTTCGCAATGCTCTTGCCAATAGCCCGACATTCAGGCGGAGAAAGCGGAACGGGAAGCGATGCGTTGTACATTTCGACACGCTGAATCACGGCATCAAGCCACTGTGAGAATGCTGGCCAGCCCTGACGAATCGCCCTGTAAGCCCATTTGCGCGTCATTTCGAACAGATGGCAGTTTCGCCCCATCCCGTAATGTTTATCGATGCTACGGCGCGCTGAGGCGCTCAAATCGAGATAATCAGCCAGTTCATCGAGGGTATAGGCCTCCTCGCGCCACTCCATCACCTGCCATTCCAGGTGGAACGGATTTTTGCAAATCAGTCCGCTGTAGTTCACATCTGCACAAAGTTTCTCACACAGCGAACGTTCAATCGCAGCGGCGTATTTCAGCGCCTTAACCGAGCTGTCCGGCGCGGTTCTCACGGCGATATTGAGTGCGTAGAGCAGGTGAGCATGACCGTTCACAGGATTTTTTACGGTGATGTTCGGCGCGGGAGCGTTCCGGTCGCTCCAGTCAATCGCAGCTCCTACACGGTCAACGTCAAAAACCAGCCAGAACTGCGCATGAGGCTGGTTCTGCTGGATGTACCGCGCAAGAAGCGCACGCCCTTTGCCGGAGATGCGAAGACCAAAAGCGAGATCATCCGTGTGATAGGGACGGTGGGGTAAATTTTCTTCGAAGTATTGAAGCGCGGCGCTCATGTGTTACGATTCCTTCCAGGTTATCGACCGACATCGCCCCTGTATTTTCGTGAAAGTCTTGGCGGATAGACACGAATTTCAGGGGCGTTTGTTTTTCAGTCGCTTACACTACCCCCAACAACAAAACCTGTCGAGCCTTCCCGCAAAAACGATCCATTTACCATAACTCCTGTTGTACGAACCCCTTAAAACGCTCTCAATCGCTTTCTGACGCAAAAAACGCAAAAATACAAGGAAACACCAGGGCAACCCCGAAAAATGCGTCAGAATTATTTTTATGGGGCTGCATAACTATGCACAAAAGTGATTCGCGAACAGTTTCAACCGTTCAGAAGGGCGAATGGGTCAAAACAGCAAATTTTCTCATCCATATCCTTGCATAGATGGATAAAACAGTTCGATATCAGCATCAGACACAATAATTGCCATAGTTCATCCCACCCTCTCTCCAAAGCAACATGACTAAAAAACAGTCTTGGGATAGTTTGTTTTCTGAGCTCCATGTACCCCACCTTTTTAGGAAATCGCTTAAAAGGTTTAGTCTCACAACAACCTGAACACAGCTCTAGATAACATTTATCGAATACAATAAAATACCACTTATAAAATAGGTGGTTTATTTATAAGTAATATTTCTTGACAATATAGGTTCTTAAAATGGAATATATTGATAAATCGACACTAAACAGCAAAGAAAAAATTAGACAAGCAATCGAAAAGAAAATAAGGGAAATAAAAGGTTACACGCCACGAGTCGGTATTTTTGGATCAACTGGCGTAGGTAAATCATCATTATGCAATGCATTATTTGGTCGTGATGTAGCCCCAGTCAGTAACGTCGCTGCTTGCACAAGAGAGATTCAAGAAATTCATATCAAGCCAGAAGATGGAAATGAGGGAGGACTTACGATAATAGACTTTCCTGGTGTTGGTGAAACCTTGGAAAGAGACAAAGAATATTATAATCTATACAAAGAGAATGTTGCAAAGTTAGACCTAGTTGTATGGGTAATAAAGTCTGATGAAAGGGCTTACGCAATTTCTCAAAAGGTATATAACGATATATTGCTACCTAATATAAAAAAATGTCCTGTTGTATTTTTCATAAACCAAATAGATAAAATAGAACCAACAGAAGACGATGAAGGTGAACTTCTTTGGGATAAAAAGAAAAACGAGCCGACAAAAGAGCAGTTAGCTAGTGTAAATGAGAAAATACTAGAAGTAAGTACTGCCTTTTCTGTTCCTGCTTCATACATTATACCTACATCAGTCAAAAGAAAGTTTAATATTTCTAAAGCAATGGAGACAATAATAGACATCCTCCCAAAGGAGAAAAAATATGCTCTCTATCGCGAAGCAGGAGAAGAAATAAAAACAGAAAAAATGGCAGAAAGCGCAGAAAAGGGCGTATGGGACACCATTAAAGAATGGACAGGTGAAGCCTGGGATAACGTAAAGGATGTAGTTGTTGAAGTAGTAGCTGCAACTGTTGTTGCTGCAGGTAAGAAAATACTATCAAAACTTAAATTCTGGTAATTCATTAAGATTCAGGATGATTACTATCCTGAATCTTAGTTATCAACGTTTCTTTTTCCAAGATCGGTTTTATCCGATGTGAACAGCGAACAATTCAAACACCTCACAGAGCGCGTCAGTTTTTCCGGCTCTTACCCGTGACAGTTTTCTCCGCCAGTTTATCTTCCAGTGTCACAACTTTCTGATACAGCCGCCTGCCAGAAATGGGAAGGATTATCCCTGGCCCATTCCGGCATGTTTCCGTGCTCCGTGTATTCCAGATCTTTCCGTTTCGCATACTCCCCTTTGCGCTCGATGTAATCGGCGTGGTTTGCAGCCTGTCCCTTGCCTCCAAATTTAACGCTGAGGTGATAGGTTGCCACGGTTTCAGCCCTCCGCAGGAGCGCACTGTTTCTCGACGAAGGAGAGAAACATATAAGTGCGCTTCCT
>NZ_VPED01000084.1:0-3757 GCF_013417335.1 Acinetobacter sp. YH16031 | reverse complement strand
GCACGTAGTCTTCATGGATTTCTGAGTGGAATTTACGCCTCACTATGTGCATATCAATTAACCCATCAAAATAAGCCAACAATTCAAATTAAGGAATCATCGGCTTAAGCAGGATCCGGGTTAAATATAATTTTATATTACTTTCAACTTTCGATAATCAATCCAATTACAATGAAACCCAACCGCCACTCGGACGGGTAAATAAATCGTGGCAATTGGCCCATCCTTAATATGTTGTGCATCCAAAATCACAACTTTCGAAGGGCCACAATCTAAAGCATGCACATAAGACATCAGCCAACCATTATTTTCAGCTTGTGCACCCTCTCTTTCGACGTAAATAGCCTCACCTGTGACCCAATTTTCTCCAAATGAATAACTTTCTATGGTCGTAGTTTCTAAATCATGACCCAACAGGCTATTACTGCTGACATGGTAAGGATCATCAAATTCGCCAAAGGAAATGCTATAAGCATAACGATATGGCCGCCCGGTATAAGCTTCATTAATGCGTGGGAATTCCTGTTTAACATCCGATAAGATTGTCCGCTTCACTTTCCCTGTTTTTTTTTCGAAGACAAATCGTTCTAATCTAAGATCCTGATCTTCAATTGGGCCTTGAATAGAACGCACCATTGCTTTGGAATGTACTACTGCATCCATGACCACATCTCCAGTATCCAGATCATAAGCATTCATGGTATGAAAAATAAAACAGGGATCGATGTTGTACCAGCGTATATCCTGAGCACTTCCACCAAAAGGTAATAAACCAATACGTGCCTGATGTTCCGGGTTCCATTGATATGGCAGCAATGAACCTTTTAAGGCACTTTGCATTGAGAAATTTACATTTAAGTCCAGAATTAAGACCTGAGATTCGGTAATCGCACAGTCATGTACCATCGGACCATGTTTGACTGGAATCTCCACATGATTTTTCAGTTTGCCCTGTGCATCGATATGCAGATAAAAGACTTTATTATGGGTTAGTCCATCATAACAAACCGCATGAATATCGCCGGTATCCGGATCAATATGTGGATGTGCAGTAAATGGCAAGTCTAGATCATCATTCTCAAACAGATGATGGCGTTTAGATTCCAGTTCACTATTTACTTCGATTGGATAAGCACCCGCTTCGACCAATGCCCAGATTTTCCCAGCAAAATTGATGATATTGGTATTTACTGGATCAGCTACACCACGACTTTTCCCCGGAATCACTGAGCGATGTAATTTCTTCTGTACACTATCCGCACCGACATATTGGCTTTTGTACCAGTGTGCTTCACCTTCTTTAAGCCGTAACGCATGAATCATCCCATCACCAGTAAACCAGTGATAAATTTTTGGATTTTTCACTGTAATGGGGTTCGGGCCAATTCGCATCAAGGCGCCATCTAATTCTTTCGGGATCTGCCCTTCTACCTTCAATTGAGTTGAAAAATGCTCCTGCCGCTGCGGTGCAAAAATACCATCCAGATATGGATTATCATGGGAATATGGAATACGGTTATGCAAGATTTCTGCACCGTATTGAATAGATTTATTCAGCGTATTTTTGAACATACTGCTCAGCGGTTTTGGCAACTGCATTGTTATATTCCTTATTTTATTCATTTATTTGAGTTGTTCTGACGAATTTTATAATAATAAAAGCAGGTTGGGTGTTTTTATATATAGATAGACGGTACATCAGCACTAATGCACCGTCGGTTTATATCAATTCTAAAAATTTAAACTTTTATATCTAAAAGCTGGATAAATTCAAATGCCGGTTCTTCATAAGGATGACTTTCTTTTAGAGCCTTAGCCACTTCAACCGCCTTTTCATCAGGTACAAGAATTTCGACCCGCCATTCTTCCACATTTTCCAACTGGCCAATTTCCCCAATATGAGGATCTGCGCCTTGCTGCGGCTTAAATTGTCCAGTTCCCAGCACTTGCCAGGCACAGTCGGTATATTCACCAATCCCACCCGCACCTGCTGCAAAGATGGCCTTCTTGGTTTCCTCTAGGTTTTCATCTGGTACGTAATAAATCAGTTTAAGCATATATCCCTACAAGTTTTTCAAGCATTTACCGTATTGTTAAGGGCTTCGGTAATAATATTCAATGCTGGATTTTGAGAGTTCTTGTTAAATGTTGCATATAGTTCTACCTGGGGTAAAGGTCGATCTGTCTGGATCACTTTCACTTCATCATTCAGGAAACGTAATAAATAATCGGGAGCAAAACTAAAACCCATACCCATATTGATCAGGTTAATATGCTGTAGCACATTGGTCGCCCACAGCACCTGATCGTGCTTTAGCTGATCAAAGGACATCAAAGCATTCAGTCTTTCGTAAAATACAGGTGATGCATTCTGATCACACATAATAATCGTATGATTTTTCAGTTCTTGTAATTTCAGTATTCGATCGGTTGGGTGCAAATGCTTGGCTGCAACCAAGTGAATTTGCTCCGTCAATAAATGAATATTGTCAAAATCTGGATGATCCATCTGAAAACGGGTAATACTTAGATCTAGTTCAGCATTTTTTAGACGTTGAAGCTGTTCCAGACAGAACAGGCTATGCAGATGAATTTTCAGATCTGGCATGGTCTTTTTCAACTTGGCCAAAATATGTGGCATGACTTTTAGTTCGGCAACATTCAGAAAACCAATATGAATCTGGTTATTTTTCTGCTGGGCCACCTGTCGTGCTGACGCAACGGCCAATTTGGCATTTTCTAGAGCTTTTTCTGCATAGATTAAAAAGGCCTTACCTTCATCGGTTAACTGTATTTTTCGTGAAGAACGCTCAAACAGGTTAACGCCAACTTCCTGCTCCAAATCTTTAATCTGCTGGCTTAAAGAAGGTTGAGCCGTAAACAGCTTTTCAGCAGCCCTAGTGAAACTCTGCTCCTGCGCCACGGTAATAAAATAGCGTAAATGTCGAAGTTCCATAGATTGCTCACTTCAAAAAACAGGTGCTTATCATACGATTTAGGCCAACGTATTGAAAATACTAATAGATCAATAGCTTATACGAAAACTCATATAATTACCTTCTATGCATGACCAGACTTTGCACCTCATACATTTATTCCTGTTTCAGGTATACACATGGTGTCTTGCATGACGCTGTATTTGATACTGATGTTCGGATGAAGGCTGGAAACAGGCAGCTGAATCACTGAACTTACCATATCTGGAGGTGATTTAAATTACTTCTCATAATGTGTATAGCACCTAGATGGCCAAGCCTGAAATTCATGAATCTATGCAATTCTGGTTAGGCCGGTTGGTTATATCGCTTGGTGTTATCAGCACAGTATTAATAATGCTTTTGATTATGTGAATACGCTGAAGGTAACGTTAAAGCAGATTCAGCTCACTGTTTAGCGATAAAAAAACCACCTCTCGGTCATTGCTGTCCCACAATTTTTCACAAGAGGAAGCTCAAATGAGCTTCCTCTTGTTTTATGGGTATTTTATCGGGTGAAAATAAAGTTTTTAAAGTTCTTCTTTCAAACAAATTCACTTGAATTATTCTGAGTAAACGTTGAACTGTCCAACCTGTTTTTCCTAAATGTTGAGCGAAACTCACCAATAAATAGGCGATCATCGCAATCCAGATCTGTGTCTGAATTGCGTTCCTGCTGCGGCCTAGAAACGCTTTTAATTTGAGATTCTGCTTAATCGCCTTAAAGAACAGCTCAACTTTCCAACGATCTTTATAAATCGCCGCAATGGTGGAGGCGGCTA
>NZ_VPED01000083.1:0-3855 GCF_013417335.1 Acinetobacter sp. YH16031 | reverse complement strand
TTCAAGTGAATTTGTTTGAAAGAAGAACTTTAAAAGCTTTATTTTCACCCGATAAAATACCCATAAAACAAGAGGAAGCTCATTTGAGCTTCCTCTTGTGAAAAATTGTGGGACAGCAATGCCCTTTTGGGTGGTTTTTTATCACTTGAATATTCTGTGAAAAATCAATGCTACAAATTCATACAAACTCAGATATGAATTGAGCTTTGATCGGTTTAGAGTAACGGACATTTGTGTCAGCCCTCTCTCTCCTCATGTCACTCGATCAACTAAACCTGTATCTGTTTCATCTTCTCAATGTACCTGACCAAGCCTCGATCTGGATGATCAACTATGCCAGTCTGATAGCACATGATCTGGTGTATGTATTCCTGCTGATTTTTGCTATTGCCTGGCTGCGTGGTAGTCATGAAGTAAAAACCGGGATTATTAAAGCTGCAATCTTCACAGCAATTACCTTGTCGATTAGCGAGGTATTATCTGCAGTTCTAAACACACCCCGCCCTTTTGTCATGGAGGTTGGTCGAACCCTGATTGAGCACGCCCCTACAGGTTCATTCCCAAGCAATCACATGAGTATTTTTAGTGGGATTGCCCTTGCCTATTATTTCTCAGCACAACGTGATTTAGGGCGAATTTTGGTGTGGACTGCCTGGCTGGTGGCCTGGTCGCGTATTTATGTCGGTGTGCACTTCCCGATTGATATGGTGGGAGCATTCCTGATTGCTCTAGCAGTTAATTTCGCTGGCTTACCGCTGTGGTGGAAATATGAGAATAAAATCATGCGCTTTATTTTCAGCATTCATCAATTCCTGTTTAAGCCTTTTATTCGGATGGGATGGGTGAAGTAAATTTCCAGACATAAAAAATCCCGCTCGAAAGCGGGATTTTTTTAAACTTAATAATTTAGTAAATTGCCATATGATTACGATGAATCATCTCTAAAGAACGCGCTTCACCCAAGACCTGATGCACTTTATCTGAGGCCAGACCTTTCACGATTTCCGCTGAACGTGAACTGAAGTTGACACGTCCTACAGCAATGCGGTGACCTTGTCGATCGACACACTCCACCACATCACCCCGGTCGAAATGTCCTTCCACTGCTTTGACACCGACCGGCAAAAGGCTACGGTGATTTTCTTTAATCGCTTTAACCGCACCATCATCAATGACCAAACGCCCTGCCGTTTGTAAGTGTGCAGCCAACCATTGCTGATGTGCAGTCATGCGATCATCATCAGTGATAAATAACGTACCCAGCATTTCACCCGCCATCAGACGCGATAAAACACAGTCACTGTCACCACTAGCGATCAACGTTGGACAACCAGACTTGGCAGCCAGACGTGCAGCACGGACTTTGGTCAGCATACCGCCACGACCAAATTTTCCGCCGCCGCCTGCCATATCAAATAGGCTTTCATCCATAGCACGCACGGTATGGAACAGTTTGGCATCCGGATTAGAACGTGGATCCGAGTCAAACATGCCTTCCTGATCGGTCAGGATAATCAGCAGATCTGCATGAACTTGTCCTGCGACCATCGCAGCGAGTGTATCGTTATCACCGAAACGGATTTCGTCAGTCGATACCGTGTCATTTTCATTAATGACCGGAATCACATGCCAGTCAATCAGGTGCTGCAAAGCATCACAAGAATTCAGATAACGACGACGGTCTGCCAGGTCATCATGAGTCAATAATACTTGAGCGGTTTGAATACTATGTTTTTCCAGTACGCTTGACCAGGTTTGAATTAAGCCCATTTGACCAATGGCAGCACAAGCCTGAAGACTGGGTAGATCGGTGGGTCGATTCTCAAGTTTCATTCGAACCATACCTTCAGCCACAGCTCCGGAAGAAACGAGAATAATCTCGTGTCCGGCATTGTGTAGATCCGCGATTTGTCCCGCCCAATGCGAGATCGCATCCAAATCTAAACCTTGCCCGTTTGCTGTGAGTAAAGATGATCCGATTTTAACAACGATTCGTTTACAACCCTTGAGCTGACGTTGCCCATCTACCACTTCTATCATCTTGTCCTCAGACTTATCTTTAAAAGATTAACGTACGTAATATACTTCTACGTCGCTGTCGTCATCATCTTCATCATCAAAGTCATCGCCGCCCAGACGTTGAGCGCGACGCATTTCACGATAAGCTTCTTTCGCAGCAATCGTTTGTTCACGTGTTTCAGCTTCAAGCTGATCACGGAATTCTTTCATTTCTGCTGCGTATTCAGGATCTTCAACTTCGCGTTCACGTTGCTGCTCGATTTGATCCATCAGGTAATACACCACATCTTTAGTGCCTTCAGCCGTTAAGCCAGAAGTTTTAAAGACAGGGCCTTCCCACTGCAATTCTTCAAGAATGTGGTTACACCATTCATCGCGAGTATCTACAGCAAGCTGATCGACCTTATTCAGAACCAATACCACTGGTAATTTTGAAAGTGTTGGGGAGAATTTTTGCAACTCATTCAAAATCGCTTTGGCATTGTAAGCTGGATCTGAACCGTCAATCGGTTGAACATCTACAATATGAAGCAGAATACGGGTACGTGCCAAATGTTTCAGGAAGCGAATCCCGAGACCTGCACCTTCTGCCGCACCTTCAATCAGACCTGGAATATCCGCCATTACAAATGAACGGTGACGATCCGCATCCACTACACCCAGGTTAGGTACCATGGTCGTAAACGGATAATCTGCCACTTTTGGTTTTGCTGCAGATACTGCACGGATAAAGGTTGATTTACCTGCGTTTGGCATGCCAAGCAAGCCCACATCAGCCAGTACTTTCAGCTCAAGGCGGATTTCACGGAATTCGCCTTTAGTACCATGTGTACATTTACGCGGAGAACGGTTGGTTGATGATTTGAAGTGCGTATTACCCAAACCACCTTGGCCGCCATGTGCCACTAATACTTTCTGGCCATCTTCAACCAGATCGCCAATAATATCGCCAGATTCTGAATCGACGATTGTTGTTCCCACAGGAACTTTTAAAATAACTGATTCGCCACCACGACCAGCACAGTTTGCGCCAGCACCGTTTTTACCACGTTCAGCGCGAAATTTACGGGTATAACGATAATCTACAAGGGTACTCGTGTCGTCGTCAGCCTGAATATAAATGCTGCCGCCACGACCACCATCACCACCATCTGGACCACCAAATGGTACGAACTTTTCACGGCGAAAACTGGCTACGCCATTGCCACCGTCGCCAGCCTCTACGGTAATGACTGCTTCATCAACAAAGCGCATAATGCCAATCCTCTAAAAACTTTAAAAACCGCCTATTCTGCCATATTTTAAAGCATTTCTCGACTATATTTATTGAGCTTTCCAATAAGAAGACCCAATTTAGAATTATTTTATAATATTCAAGCAAAAAGCTGATGCAGATTGACGATTTATCAAGAAATTATTGTGAGGAACTTATACAAAATAAAGATCAACAAAATATTTTTACTTGGCTTAAATTTGAGTTTGGTCTTTTCTTATAGTTGAAGTGATTTACTGCTTTAAGCTTAATTTTCTTGATTGTGTTTTACTCTTTGATTGAGTTGATTTTGAAAAAATAACTCATTTGTAATCCAAAAGAAAATTAGAAACTCTCTTGTTAAGTTTTATAAAAAACAAGGTTGATGAGATAATTTCTAAGCACTTGATTCGATTTATTAGCTTCACTTACTGTCATATCAAGATCATTTTCATATTTCTTGGATTCTCAAATGAAGTGCAACAGAGATTAAATTATTGGAAGGAAGCAAGATGAGCTAGCATTTTGCTTCCGACCGACCAAAGTCAAAGTTGCATCATGAACTATACTCATCTTACTCAAGA
>NZ_VPED01000082.1:0-3962 GCF_013417335.1 Acinetobacter sp. YH16031 | reverse complement strand
CCCATGCTATCGTGGTTTTCCCGAAGGGCGCACTTAGCCATTGGATTTCATCCAATGGTGCGACAAGGGGTAAATCCCCTTTGTAATCCCCTGACCAACATATACATGTTGGTAATTTCGATAAATCGAAATAAAGAGCAAAAGCAAAATGGCGATATATCATTTTTCAGTTAAAACGATTAGTAGAGGTAATGGACGATCGGCCGTTGCTTGTGCTGCATATCGTTCAAGTGAAAAATTGGTATGCGATTTTTATGGAAAAGAACAAGACTACACAAGAAAAACTGGTGTCGAATTTACAAAAATCTATGCACCTGAAAATACAAATACTGAGTTACTCAAGCGCCAAACACTTTGGAATGAAGTCGAAAAGGTTGAACGTAGAAAAGATGCATTACTTGCAAGAGAGTTTGAGATTGCATTTCCCAGTGAGTTAAACGCTGAACAGCGTGAAAATATGCTCAATGAACTTTGCCGAAACCTCGTTAAAAAATACGGTGTCATCGTTGATGCTGCTATTCATGCACCTCATACAGACAGTGGAAGTGATGAACGCAACTACCATGCACACATCATGTTCACAACCCGAAGTATTAATGAGCAGGGTGGCTTTTCAGCAAAAAAATATAGGGACTTCAGTCGTGACAATGGCACAGAAACTGTAAGCCACTGGAGAGAATCATTTGCAGAGTTATGCAATCATCACCTGGAACAAAATGGATTTGATGAACGTGTCGATCACAGAAGTTATGAAGACCAGGAAAGTGACCTAGAAGCAACTCAGCACGAAGGTCCTCAAGCGACATACCTCCGGAGACGAGGGATATTTACAGAAATTAGTCTGAAAAATGATGAAATTAAGCTACGTAATTTAAAAATCAAAAAGGTCATCGCACTGGATGAAAACATCAAAGTATCTGAGGATCTTGTTCAAAAAGTACGAAGTGAGCTTCAGTTTCAATACTCTCAAGCTGAGTATTTAGAAAAAACTTCTCAGAAACTTTCTGAATTCCAAAATGAAGAATTATCAAAATTAACAACAAAATTAAACACGATGAGTTCTGCAATATCAGAACTACGCAAAAAAGAGCCTTTATTTTTTAAAACAAAATGGATCAATCAAATAAATGACCTGATCGACCAACACAACACCCAACTAGACATCCAAAAGCATATTTCTGGTCTTAGTGAAATAGAAAAAAAAGAGAGATATTCTGATCATTTAAATAAATGGACAGAAGAAAATCAGCTGCTCCAGCCTAAAAAGTCTTTTGCAAAATTTGACGAACCGAACATCACTGTTAAACAACGAAAACTTAATGATCAAATTTCAAATATAGATCATCAAATTTCTGAAATATCACGCAGAGAAACTGAGTATCAAGAGTATGTACGCGATCAAAGACTGGAGATCATAAATAGTTATATATTTGAAGAAGATAACTATGGAAATAAATACTTTAGTCCTCAAAATGGTGAAAAACAAAAGCGACTATATGCAGAAGAAATGGAAGATCTAAAAATCCAAGAATTGCATGCGGCTTTTACAAAAAAAATTGAGACCGAAGCGCAGCAAGAGTTTTCCCAAAAAAGAGCAATACAGCTCGAAAACGACCGAAAAGATCGTGAATCTAGAGAACAGCAGTTACGTAAAGAACGAGAGCAACAAGAACAACGCTATGCACAAGAACGAGAGCAACAAGAACATTTGGCATTTTTAAGACGCCAAGAACAAGAAAAACAGCAGAGAAATGAGCCTAAAAAGCCAGAAAATGACAATAACCATGACTACACGCCTTAGCAATCCCATTTAAGCGCAAAAAAACGGGGGTTTTAGCGACTTTTGATAGAAATACAGTAAAACTATAGTTGATAAAAATAAAATCGCTTAAAACGCAAATGAGAGCCTTTTAGCGAGTGTCTACGAGCGACACAACGAAAGGTTGCTTATTCCCCCTCTGAAAAACCGTTTTTTATTGAATTACTGGGGACAGTGATTAGCGAGTGTCTACGAGCGAAGTATTGATGCTTTTGCTCGTCAAAAAGCATGAGCATAGCGAATGCATTATTCATGTTTTGCTTTTTGAATCCTTGATCATATATGCAAAAAACTGCCCCCACGAAGCGAGTGAAACGAGCTTCAATAGAGTACGAGCTTTAGCGAGTACCAAGGGCAGTTTTAATAACTCACTTTGGAAATAAATTCCCTTTTATTCTTTTAAAAAGCTTTTAAAAGCTTTTAGACCCTCTGAAAACCTTATGCAGCAATAGTTTCAAGCGTTAAAAGGGTACAAATAGCATGATAAAGGGTACAAATAGCATGATTTTATCGTTTAAAAGGGTACAAATAGCATGATTAAAGGGTACAAATAGCATGATAAAGGGTACAAATAAATTATTGTACCCTTATGTTTATTGGTGTACATTGTTTTCTCATAAGGGTACAAAAATCATGTTCATTTTTTATAAGGTTTGATATCTGAATGAATAAAGAAAATAGTTATGATAAATCTTATCCAGTAACAACAATGGCTATTCAAAACAAAGTTACTGAATGCTTTAAAAGCATGTCTGTAGATGAAAAAAGAATTTTAATTATGGCTTCTCCGATTGCTAGAAATATCGATGCAAGTGAACAAGATCAAATCTTAATATCTGCTCAACAATTTGCTGATGACTGTGGTATCAAAGTCAATTCTGCTTATAAACAAATTGAAAATGCGTCAAAAAAACTAGTAGATCGGTCCTTTTCATACGTTAATGATAGGGGGAAAAAGGTCTACTCTAACTGGGTAATTGATGCTACTTATGAAGATGCAGGGATATCTTTAAGGTTTACATCTATTGTTTTGGTGATGTTGAAAATTTTAGATAAATACAATCCATACACTCGTTATAAAAAAGATGTAGTTCTAAAATTAAAAAAAGACTACTCAATAGACTTTTACCATTTAGCGAAAAAAAATCAGGCAAAAAATGGCTTTGAATTAACGCTAGATGAAATGTTTACAGAGTTTGGTTTACCAGAATCTTATAGAGATTTGAGGAACTTAAAACGAAGAGTTTTGAAGAGCTCATTAGATGAAATTAATGAATTTACCGATGTAACAGTTGACTATAGTCCAGTTAAAAAAGGACGTTCTGTTGTCGGCTTTAAGTTCACTGTGAAAGAAAAATCTAAGCCAAAATTAATAGCTCCTGAGCGAGATCCAAAAACAATAGATATATTCTGCAACCTGTCTGATGCTCAAATTAACAAGTACAGTGCTATTTTATCTAAACTTTCTGAGCTATCAGACCTAAGTAACTTCCAGGACTATCCTAGTTTTGCCCTTTGGATTAGTGGCATCTTACGAGATCCGAAAAGTGTAAGAGAGGAAACAGCAAAGCGGATTTTTAAAGCTCTTCATAGCAAGACGGATTTTAAACCATGAAAACTAGAGCTGAATTAGATGCAATGAGCCATCAAGAACTCAAAGACTATGAGCAAAGTTTACTTGCTCTGTGGACACCAAGAATGGCTATTGAAAGTGACATTGAAAGGTTAAGCACTAATCGCAACGAATTATTAGAAATTTTTAATCAATTAAAAAATCCTGATGCTCCTGAAAATGAGCGTTTAAAAAATTCTATTTTATCGCTCAAATATAAGATTGAAGATTTAGAAGATAAATTGGATGATCTTATTCAAGATAATCGCTTAAATCGTGCAGATTGAATTATTCAGTTTATTTAATTAAAACCGTGAAACATTGATCAAAGAATAGGCGTGGAACGTGAATAGTCACAAAAAAGCCGTTCCAGTGCGCTGAACCCTGGAACGTCTTAGTATAAGTTTATGATTTATATCGAATAAAAAACAGTATTTCGTATAAGGTGTATTATGTTAATTTTAGAAAATCTTCACTACTATTATTTTAAAATAAGCCTTATATCCAAGCATAAAACAAGGTTGTCTAGAC